>DNOQ01000444.1:0-1388 GCA_003501665.1 Bacteroidales bacterium
GGGATAATAATACATTTTATCTTCCCATTTCCTCTTTATGTTATTCATCCAGGTCAGTTCACCGCTTGTACCGTTCTTAAGTAATTGCGGATTTGTTTTTCCGCTGACAACAGCTGATACATCAACATAGGTTACTCCCGATACAGCAGGGCTGGGTTTTGTTCCCTGGTAGAAAGCAACATCCGGAATACCATCTTCATTAAGATCCATTGGAGTTACAAGTTCCGGGACATAGAATCCGTTCCATTCCATGTGCATGAGTTCTCCTCTTTTCCATCTGATTATATCAGCGAAACGGAATCCCTCGAGACATAATTCAATTCCTCTTTCCCTTCTGACTTCCAGAATAACCGGATCGGTAATGCCCGGGAAATAATTTGCTATGAGATAAGGATCTGCAACTGTGGGTTTGGTTGCCAATCCGCCGGTTATCCCGCCTCTTGCACGCAGTACACCTATTGTAGCTGCCCAGTCAGCATCAGTGAGTGTTCCGAGTTCGGCTTTTGCTTCGGCATAATTCAGTAATACCTCAGCGTAGCGGAAGATACTGATTGAATTGGTATTAAGTCTCTCAGAATCGTAGTACATATCATCAAGGGTCCATTTAATAGGCTGGTACCCGGTGAATGTATAGGAAAATACCGGTGGAGCCGGTACGGCCGTACCTCCGACTATTCTTTTATAATCACCCATGCGGATAGTCTGCCGGAGCCTCAGATCTCTGTTCTTCACCTCATCCTTAAAAAGCATTGTCGGCCAGTCGGCATTGTTTGTAAATGGAGTACCGTCAATATTGAGATAGGTATTTATGAATGATCTGATGAAACTTGCTTTATCGCCATAAGTACCGCTCGTCCAGTACCAGTTTGCATCATTCAGGACTTTCAGGGTGATATCGGAAATTGCCGATAACATAACTTCATTAGCTACAGGTGCATCATTTGTAAATACTGTACGATATGATTTACCCAATCCTCCTGTTGAATTAATAGTAAATCCGGTTTCATCCATAACTTTCTTTGCTGCAGTCTCTGCATTGGCAAGCCATGCTGCGGCAGTACCCTGAAGGTTAAGTTCTGTATGATATTTCCTGAAAGTTCCCTCAAACAAACATATCCTTGATTTAAGAGCATACGCCAGATATTTTGTCACAGTACTGCGTGTGGGATCAGATGTGACTGTTATATTCTCACAGGCATAATTGATATCTGCAAGAACCGAGTCCATTACCAGTGTCCGGGAATCACGTCCACCATATAAAATAAGAGTATCTGAAACATCCAGAGCTTTTCCGACCCATGGAACATTTCCAAACCTTTTTACTTTGTCAAAATAGAAGTATGCTCTGAAAAACCTGGCAATACCAATATAATTTTTTCTTACCGAAA
>DNOQ01000444.1:1498-3264 GCA_003501665.1 Bacteroidales bacterium
GTATAAAGTTCCAGGCCTTCCTGGCTTCCGAATACTGCACTTTTCGATGTAGTTGACAGCGGGGTTTGGTCAAGTTCCTTTTCGCATCCTGCCAGCAGGAACAATAACAGAACAAACCATAAATATTTTGTATTCATATCTGTATCTTTTAAAAATTAAATTCCTATGGATAAACCAAATGTAAAGCTCTTCATTATGGGATAATTAAATCCGTCGGCTCCTGCACCCGGGCGAATAACCTGATCTCTCGGACCAATATTCCCGACATCCAGATGGCCTTTACCCACGATCTTATAAAGCGGAGACCATGACCATATATCTTCTCCTGAAATATAAACCCTCAGGGTATTGACTCCGATCTTTGATATAAGATTCCTGGGAATATCATATCCTACCTGGATATTCTTCATTCTTATATAGGCAACATTCTGTAAATACTTTGTCTGTGCCACACCAAGTTCCCTTGTGGTTGCATTTGAAGCGGCACGCGACATGGTTCTTGGCAGATATGCATCGGTATTGTCCGGTGTCCACATATTACCAAGATGCCATAAAGGAATATGGTTGTACGGCCTGTTGTATTGTCCCCAGAAGTATTCAGCCTCTGTACTTGGATACCAGTCCTGTTTCCCGACACCTTCGAAGAAGAATGAGAGGAAAACGTTATTCCAGTCAGCTCCCAGGTTAATTCCATAAATGAACCTCGGAGATTTATTACCAATTATCCGCCGGTCGCCGGGATCAGAAACCCTGTTGGTGCCGATATTTATATAGCCGTCATTATTCAGATCTCTGAATTTGATATCTCCGGCATACCAGATATTAGTTGGGGATGCCCTCATCTGCGGGCTCTGTTTTGCATGAGATGCCACATCCTCATCATTAATGAAGAATCCTTCAGTTTCATAGCCCCATATTTCCCCTATGACCTGTCCTGCATAATAATCAGTAAGAAGCTTATTGGGATTATTATATTTATTTATAACTGATTTGTTATCAGCAAGGGTAAACCTTATGTTGTAGTTAAATGGTTTTGATGCAATTTCCATGTGATCTCTCCATGTTAACGAAGTTTCCCATCCTTTTGTCTGAAGGTCGGCATAATTGCCCTTTGGTGCTGTGGCTCCGAATAATGCAGGAAGAGTTACGCCGATCGTAAACATATCTGTTGTATTACGAACATATGCATCTCCGACGAACCTCAGGCGGTCAGACAGTAATGAGAAATCAAGTCCGAAATTTGTGGTTGTCGATGTCTCCCATGTGATCCCGTCGGGTAATACAGCAGGATTACTTGTATATTGCGGAAGCTGGCCCCTGAGGATGTTTGTTGACTGGGCTATTGAGAATTGCTCCTGGTAAATATATGAACCCACATTACCGTTACCGAGTGATCCGTATGAAGCCCTCAGTTTAAGATCCGAGATGATCTTGGGAGAAACATTCCAGAAAGACTCTTTTGAAATACGCCATCCTGCCGATACTGACGGAAAGAAAGCAAATCTCTGATTTGAGGGGAATTTCGAAGAACCGTCATATCTGGCATTGACCTCCAGAAGATATCTGTCCTTATATGAATAATTCAATCTTGAAAAACCTCCGAGGATAGCCCATTTCTCATATCCTCCGCCGGTTGTAATTGCCTGTCCAAGTGCCAGATTAAGGTCCAGTGCATCGGCAAAGATCAGACCGTTCCTTGTTACCAGCACTCTTTTCCAGGTCGATTGCTCATAGTTGTAACCTGCCATTAATTTAAAATAGTGATC
>DNOQ01000444.1:3320-6703 GCA_003501665.1 Bacteroidales bacterium
GTTACATCTTCTTTATCGTCGTTCCTGACTGTAAAATCACCCCTGATACGGAACTTATTTTCAAAAAATTTTGCAGTGAATCCGCTGGTGTTTTTAAAGACTGCTTTTTTCATCTTTATCCCGTTCTTTCCGTACCAGAAATCACCGACGCTGTATACCGCACCGGTTGTAAGCGTTCCGTCAGGGTTGAACATGGGGGAATGAGGATGTGTATCAACAGCAATAATATTCCAGATATCCACGGCTCCTTCACCAACTGAAAAAGGATTGTAATATTCCATCTGTGAATAATCGGTATTATTTTCCAGTAACAGCCAGGGCAATACCTGAATCGATCCTTTTGCACGAAGGTTAATCATTGAATAATCATCCGAACTATAACGGAATATTCCGGGCTGATCCATTATTCGTCCCGAAACCAGGTAAGCTGCCTTATCACCGCTTCCCGATATGGTTATGTTGTTATCACTTGCAGTAGTATAATCCTTGTATAGAAGTTCATACCAGTCTGTACTGGCATAATATACATACTCACCGGTAACAGGATCTATCTCTACCTCATTATAAGGCTGACCCGATTCCGCTCTTCTTTTAAACTCATCAAGATATGCCTGTGAAAATTTTGTCTCCTTATTTACATTTTGAGGAAATGAACCATCACCGTTAATAAATGATTCTGCAAACATTTTGAGGAATGTATAGCCGTCGGTCACAAAATCGGGTACCGTAGGTTTTTTAATGGAATAATTACTTGAATAAGTAATGTTCGTCCTGCCCTTTTCAGGATTTTTTGTTGTGATCAGAACTACTCCGAATGCTCCCCTGGCACCATAGATTGCTGCTGAAGCAGCATCTTTAAGAATAGAAACGCTTGCGATGTCATTCGGGTTAAGCAAACTGGGATCGCCCTCCACACCATCAATAAGTACAAGTGCGCTTCCTCCCTGCCCTATTGATGTTGTACCTCTGATATTATAGCTCGGTGCCTGAATGGGTTTGCCATCCAACAGGTTGATATTGAGGTTCGGTAAGACACCTTTCAGACCCTGAGTCAGGTTCGGGACAGATCTGTTCTCGAGTGTCTCATTAGTAACCTGGTCAACAGCTGCGGTCAGGTTGAGCTTTTTCTGGGTACCATAACCCACAACCACTACTTCGTCAAGTCCAAGTAAACTTTCAACGAGATTTACATTTATCGTGGTCTGGTTGCCGACAGTTATCTCCCTCGGATTATAACCCACAAAGGAGAAAACAAGAACCGACTGAGGGCCCGCCACGTCAACGGAATATCTTCCGCTGCCATCGGTAAGAACACCTGCCGTAGTTCCTTTAACCTGAACTGTCGTCCCCGGCAGCGGGTTCCCCTGGGTGTCCGTTACGGTCCCGGATACTGTTACTCTCTGTGCATAAAGTGCTGCAGATGCAAGGAATAACAGCAACAATAGAATTTTTTTCATGTGAATTTTAGTTTAGTTAGTAATCAAAATCCCTTTAAACAGGTTCGCTAAAATATTAAAATAAATGCCGATTACAAAATTGTTTCAGAAATGTTACAAAAAGCTCAGGCTGCTTTAACAATATTTATATTTTTAGTTCTTCATAAAAAATATAATTTCCGACCGTATAATTCCTGTATTGAAATATGGAACACACAAATAAGCCTTTCTCCATCCTGAAAAAGAAAATTGTATTCGCACTGATATTGCTGGGATCTGGTTTCTTGCCGGTTTCAGCACAATATACAACTCTCAATGCCCATTCCCACAATGATTATGAGAATGAAATACCTTTCCGGCTTGCCTATGATAATCATTTCGGATCGATTGAAGCCGATATCTGGGCTGTCGACGGTGAATTATTTGTGGCTCATTACCGTAATGAAATAAAACCGGAAAGGACACTTGATTGTCTATACATTCAGCCAATTGTTGAAATTTTCAGGCAAAACAGCGGAAAAGCGTGGAAGGATAATCCCTCCACATTTCAGCTGCTGATCGATCTTAAAACAGAAGTCAATCCGACACTTCCGATACTTATCGAAAAACTGAAAAATTACCCTGATGTTTTTGATCCGCTTGTTAATCCTGATGCTGTCCGTATAGTTCTTTCAGGCAACAGGCCTGAACCTGCCGAATTCAATAAATACCCTGAATTCATTTATTTTGACGGATTGCCTGACCGTCAATATAATGACGAGCAGCTAAAAAGAGTCCCGCTGTTCAGTGAGAATCTTAGAAAATTCACCTCATGGAACGGGGAGGGTGATATTAATCACATGGAAAAGATTCAGATTCAGGGTGTGATCGACTCGATTCACAAGCTGAACAATAAAATACGTTTCTGGAATGCACCTGATAATCCCAATGCATGGGATATCCTGATGAAAATGGGAGTTGATTTTATTAATACAGACCATATAATAATTATTACAGAGTATTTAAATCATTTGTATGATTAATAAGGAATCCGGGATTTTTTTATGCTCTTCGCCGCATATAAGTGATCATGTTTATAAAAAAGAAGGTATGCAGAAGGTGTCAGATGCATAGCCTTCTTAAATTGCATGTTAAAATGGGATAAGTTGTTGAATCCGCTTCTGAAGCATGCATCTGATATTGATGTATTCTCTTCAATCATTAATTTGCAGGCATGACCTATCCTTATTTCATTTAGGAATGAAAACAGAGTCTTGCCGGTGTGCCTCTTAAAATACCTGCACAAAGCAGTAGGTGTCATATTAACAATGTCACAGACATCATCAAGAGCTATTTTCACTGTAAAATTGTTGACCATATATTCGTGTACTTTATTGAAACGGTTAAAATCATAGGTATTGATAATTTTTGTATAGCCTATGCTCGCGTGAAACCTGAATTCAGCCGTATTAGCCATCATATCCAGCAGGATAATCAATTCTGTTATTCTTTTTATTCCGGCACATCTGAATATTCTCACCATCTGCCTTCCAAGTCTTTCCCTGCTGTCGCCGAGGAACTGAATACCTCTTTTCGATTTTTCCAGAAGCTCCTTGATGGAATTCATTTCCGGGATATTTATAAAGTTGGTATCAAATATCTCCTTTTTGAACTGTATTATCAGTGCCTTGATTCCGTTCACGTTTTTCTCCTGGAAATACTCCTTATCACTTTTCCACCAGTGCGGTACATTTTCACCAATAATACTTATTGCACCTTTATTAAAGCTGTTAATACTGTCCCCGATATAACTGGTACCCGTACTTTTAAACACATAAAGGATCTCTATCTCAGGATGAAAATGCCAGGGTACATCGAAATGAGGTTTTTCCTCATCAAAAAAAATCACCGACTGATCAGGTAATGTAACAAGCTTTTGATAGAATGGCTTCATTTACTATTATTAAT
>DNOQ01000069.1:0-2741 GCA_003501665.1 Bacteroidales bacterium
GGGTTGTTAGCTCAGTTGGTTTAGAGCATTACCTTGACAGGGTAGGGGTCACTGGTTCGAATCCAGTACAACCCACAATTTAGTATCGCTGCTTAGAGTTTTAATTATGTATTATGTTTATGCCTTATATTCTGTTAAGTATAAGAAGATTTACATCGGCTTTACTTCCAATCTTGAACAGAGGCTTAATGCTCATAATCATCCTTTAAATAAAGGATATACCCGAAAATATAAACCGTGGGAAATATTATATTCGGAATCCCATGATGAAAAACAATCTGCAATGAGGAGAGAAAAACAGTTGAAGACAGCTCAGGGCCGTAAATTCATTAAATCTCTTCTTCCTGGATAGTATTTCGTTGGTCTCGTCCTCCGTAGCCTTCTTCGGCATCCGTAGCTTCAGCGGAGGATGCAGCGCAGGAGGGCTTCGTCCTCCGACTTCGCCGGACGCAGTCAGGAGCTTACTTTGTCCTCCGACGTCCGAAATGCAATGTAGGAGGAAGCAAAGAAGGTCTTTTTGCAGGTCCGGTATAATACTCCTCTCTGCTTACATCTGCTCTGGAAAGTTGATTAAATCTTCTGTCCGGCAACAGCCTTTTTTGCTGCTTCGAGATGAAGAAAAAGCGGATGATCATAAATTAGTCTTAAATTCCATCCCTTTTCAAGCATTTCGAGTGCCTCCTCATATTTGTTTTGCTTATACAATCCCCATCCTTTTGTATGCAGATATTTATAGTTTTCAGTACCCGACACAAGTGCCTTATTAATGAGTTCTAAACCTTCATTAACGTTTCGTTCATTATCAATTAAGTAATAAGCAAGATCATTAAGCCTGTCCGGTATTTCAGGTTCTAATGAGAGTGCCTGTCGGTAATATTCCTCTGCTTTATGCGGAATATCTGCATTAGAGTAAATCTGAGCCAGATTTCTTAATATAGATGCGCCACTTAATGCTCTCTCTTTACTTAGGGATATGTATTTCTTAATTAATTCATTTGATATAAGCGTATCACCTTCAGTTAATGAAAGAATAGCCTGACGACGGATTATCTCAGGGTGATCAGGATAGTCCTGTTCGGCTTTCCTGTAAAGTATTTTCTCTTTTCTGTACTGACCAGTTTGATGATATGCATCACAAAGACCAGTATAGAACGCATAAGACGTCGGCTTTATCCCCCATTTTTTAAATACCTCCTGCGCCTTTTTATATTCAGTGATCGCTTTATCATATTGATATAATTCACTGTAATTCGATCCTAAATTTGAATAGGTACCCGGATCCTGATCATCAAAATCTAATAGTTGCTTCAGGTATTTGATCTCATCATATGGTGTTTCAAAAAACGCTGCATACAACCTGTATGTCTTAAGCTGNNTCTCTCTTATAAAAAGCAGCATCTCCATACATGCAATACCTGTAAGCCTCGGGAGAATAAGTTGATATTAAACGCTTATTCTCCGGAGTCACCTGTTTTTCCAATTTGGATATTATGAGAAAATCCTTCAGCTCATCTGTAAGTTTGTCAATAATATAAAGAATATCATCAGCTATTCCTTCAACCTGAAAAGATTTAAATACTTCCTCTGTTTTGGAATCGGTAAGTTGTGCATTAATACGTATAGTTTTACCTGCTTGTTTTATACTCCCATAGATAAAGACATCAGCATCGAGTTTTTGTGAGATTATTCTGGCAACTGAAGGTGTTATTGAAGAATAACTGGCATACCCTTTGCTTTGAATCAAGCCGTTAATTGATTCTGTTTGACGGACTTTTAACTCTTCACAATTAGTCAGTGAAGTTATTAATTCATTCTGGATACCATCCTGCCAGACATTCCATGTGGTGTCAATAGTCATATTCTGAAATGGCATAACGGCTACAGAAATTCTTTGGCCTGATGATCTCAATCTTTCCAGAGTATCTCTTTTGAATATTTTCGGATAAGCAAGGATTGCAGCTATTACCAACAAACCTGCTAATATGATACCTCCAGTCAGCTGGTTTCTCTTAGAAAATTTTGAAGGTTTCTCAGTTACTTTTAATCCCGTTCCTTCATCTTTCTTAACTTCCTTCAAAGGTTCTCTGTGTGAAGTCTTTTCTTTTACCACCCGGGCTGACTCTGCCTTCATTCCATGAATAATTTCCTTTATTGCATGAGCCACCTTGTTAATCTGGTCTGCGTAAAATGTTTTGTTAAGGTTATCCTGTGGGTGATCCTCATTAATTTTCAATGGCCTGTTTACACCCGCTGAAGTCTTAAATACAAAATCCATAGCCCGCAGAACACTACCTGTCTCCTTTTCAAACAGCTTTATATCCTCCTGTTCAAGATCGTGTATACGTATCGGAAGAATCCTGCTGGCGATATTTCCACCCCTTAGCTTAACATCCTTTCCAAAAGGATCGTTTTCAACCATTTTGAGAAATGCCAGTAACTCATACTGCCAGGCATAGCTGTTGGGATCGCAATAGGTCTGGGAAAGAATTGGAATAAAGATCAGACATTTAAGTTTTCCTTCAAGGCTCTTGTCAACATTATGTGTTTCCTGAAGACGGTCATGGGGATTTTCATCAAAATATACAGAGACATCTTCTTTAAATGTAGCTTCAAGTTCTCCTTTTAAGTTTTCAACAAACTTCGTCACCCATGCATCGTGCTTGTTATCCTTCTGTCGGTAAGAAATGAAGATATCGTAATTATATCCTTCGATTATGCTTGACATTCCTGGATTATTTATT
>DNOQ01000069.1:2823-6781 GCA_003501665.1 Bacteroidales bacterium
TTACATCATGATAAATACGGATGGTTGCCTTTTGAAAATCGCTTTGCTTTGCCTCATAAATATTTACAAACTTCTGTGGATTCCGGTCAACTAAAGGGAACCAACTGCTTTGTATCTGTACCATGATGCGATGACCCTTCTTAAAGGTATGCGCAACATCACCTATATCGAATTTAACACGTTCAATTTTGCCAGGTACAAATGGTTCGGGATTTTTAAAGCTTTTCCTGTACCGCCCCCTGAAAACTTCCCCATGGACCAGCATTTCATAACCCCCCATCGGGTAGACCATTACAGGATCTTTGTCGGCATAAATATTCACTTCGTTGTAAGAGAAACTATCAGGAAAAACATCTATCAATTTGACAACAAAATCAACATCTGTTGATGAAATAGATGTAAGCAGATCAGCTGTAACAACTCCTGTTACGGTAACATCTTCATCTAATATGGCTGTTTGAAATGCGAGTACATCAGGTCTGCGTTCAGCAAAACGCTGATCATCGGTCATGTATTCCGTAGTTCTTGTAAAGTGGACATCTTCGGTATAAGGAACAGGTTTTGACGGATCACTGACGTATTCAATAAAACCTGCTATCGGTTCCGGCCGGTTCCAATCCAGGTTCCCTTTATCCTGCAAATAAAGGACTTTATCTTCTTTACCCGAAGGAGGCCACTGATCAAATTGTCTCCACACATTAGTTCCTGTAATAAAGATATTAGCTTCAGCAATTTTCGAAACATCACCAGTTCCCTTAAGAAAGTGGTTGAAGAAAGGGATTTCTATATTTTGCTGATACCACAAGGAAGTGTTGCTCTCAAACTTCACATTACCCAAATGAGTAGCATCATTAAACCATTGTCCGTGAGACCAGGGACCCATTACAAGCTTATTGAATTCTTTACCAGGATTATTCGCCTCAGCTGCTTTGTATGAATTCCACGTACCCCAGTGGTCTTCAGCATCAAACAAACCGCCAACCCATAACATAGCGGGCTTCAGATTCTTCGTTGCATTACGGGCATCGCGTGCTTTCCACCATTCGTCATAGTCAGGATGCGCATAGAGATCTTTCCAGAACCGGACACTGTCTCCCGCCAGTTTTGCAAATGCAGACAATGGCCCTGTTCCCAGGTAAAATTTGTAGTTGTCGTGGACTGGAATATCAATAGTTTGCGGGGATTGTGTTGTGGGATGTGGCCGTGGCAGACCAAAGCCTCTACCCATTGCCGGATAAAAGCTGAACGCATCCATAATAAAAAATGCTCCATTGTGATGAAAGTCATCACCAATAAACCAATTGGTGACAGGTGCCTGGGGACTTACTGCAATTAACGCTGGGTGATTGCTGGCTGCTGCCATGGTGGCATAAAAGCCGGCATAAGAAAGTCCTGATACTCCAACCTTCCCGTTATTGTTTGGTATATTCCTTATTAGCCAGTCAATGACATCATAGGTGTCGCTGGCTTCATCAATGTTTTTATCTGTTTTCTTGTCTGGATTAAACGGTCTGACATCTTCAAAATCACCTTCGCTCATCCACCTGCCTCGCACATCCTGCCATACAACAATATATTCTTCTCTAAAATAGACCTTTGAATAATAGTCCCAGAAATCGAAGTAATTATCTTCGCCATATGGTGCGCATGAGTATGGAGTACGCCATAATAAAATAGGATGATCTTCCGAACTGTCTTTAGGGACATAAATTGAAGTAAATAATTTTATCCCGTCCCTCATAGTTATCAACCGCTCCATTTTGGTGTAATTATTTACGATCCAGATACTGTCAGCATTCTGGGCAACAACATAAAGACACCATACGTTAAAGGCTATTAAAAAGATAAGCTTTTTCATTTGCCATGGTATTAAATTGTCATTTATTGACGTAGTTCTGATAAAGTTACGAAAGACAACGACACAGGTCAAGTAAAAATTCCGGCATAAAATTCACCTTACCTAAAACCTAAATGTGTGACCACTTTCACAGAACCCTCAGCATAGTACTATATGCTTCTTTTCAACACGTAATATGGAATAAGCCTATTACTCTGCCAGTGGCATTATTCCATTTTTCTACTGCTTTAAGAGTGGGATATAGATTTATTTTACATTTCTTATTTTTTAAATAATCTTTTGCTTCATTAGAAAGATTCACCATCCCTTGACATCCTGATCCAATTATCAGTCTTTCTGCTCTGTTCTGATAAACGTACTTTGCCTCCTCAAAGGAAATAATATGTGATGTACCATAAACAACTTTTGACAGTTTTTTCTTTCGTTTTTTTATCTCTCCTGATAAACGTATAATTATATCATAGTCAATCTTTAAATCCTCAATAATGATATAACCAAACCCAGAATCGTTAATAAAAGGTTTCATTTCAGTTGTATTAAACGATTATAAAGGATTTATTTTACTAAAGTTACACCCCAAAAAAGTCAAAGTCAAATTTTTCTTTTAAGTCCTGCCGCATATCAGTAATATATGGTCTACAAAAGGCCATATTACAACAGTTTCACGCACAGTTGAAAAAGTGTGCGACCTTTGCGCTGCGAGCTCACTGCGCACGCTAATCCTTCATATTTGAAGGCTCCTTCATATCGTACGCCTGCAGGAAGGCCTGTAAAGCCTGTTGCATTTCTTTTCTCAGGGTAGTCGGTGTTACCTACAGCTCCGGTTTGATTTGAATAAGACCAACCGGTTTCTGATGCAAGTGCTTTTGATATTTTTTGGATGGTGGTAGTACCATCATAATTATAGCCATTGGCTATCAGGTAGTTAATCATGGTTAACCAATCAGTATAGTTAGGTACATGCCAGCCAGCAGGGCAAAGTTTGCCGGTGTTTACTGCATACTTGTTATATAATGCACCATATTTGTTTTTGTTTACTTAATTGTTATTATACCAGCAATAAACGGGAGATGTCAGATTGAACCAGGCAGTATTATCCGTTACGAGTGGAATGGGCGCTTCATCGTTGTATTTGGTGGTTTTAAGGTTTACTGACATCCATATCTGAGTTCCAATTTTAATTGTTGGATAGAAGTTACCATCAATATCGGAGACTATACCATAAAAATTATTCGGCAGGGAGAAGACAAATGTCTTCAAAGCATTATCCACATACGTTTTCGTGGCTGCATCCTGGGCATTGACAGGATCGGCCACGTTTTTTATTTTATCACATATTAAAGTTACACCAGCAAAAAGCCAAAGTCAAATTTATTTTATATGATGAAGCAATCCGGACTTGTAATCAGGGTTGCTTCACTCCTGCTTTTNNCGCCGCTATGCGGCTCAAAAATTATGGAATGCATCTTATCCTACAAACAGAACGCCGCTACGCGGCTCAAGGAATTATGGAATGCTTCTGATCCTTCAAACATGCTGCCGTTACAGAGCTGGGTGTTGATTCCTGGCTGTTTACCCCCAGTTACGCTGTGGATTATTCATATTCAGCTCTTTCCGGTGAAAGAGATAATTCTGTCACCCCAAATTCCCCCGGTAGCAGGTGTCGCCGCATTGATCATTGGCAAAAACAATGGGGAAATGGCCACGGGGGTGGTAATGAAACAATTGCTTAAGACTGCCGATAAGATTGACGGGAATGGTATGTCGGCATACTTCGGGATCGGAAGAGTGAATGCTTTCAGGGCTGTAACGGAATAATAATTTGTTTTATAACATGTCGCCGTTATGTGGCTCGTCCCATTCCTGCAAGCACACCCCCGAAGTAGCCTATTGATTCAGCTATTCCGGGCAGGGGATCATTCATGTCTTTTCCATATTCCAGGCTGCATGTTCCTGTATAATTATGTTCACGCAGCATCCTGAAAAATCGTGGGAAATCAATTATCCCCCGTCCTGCTTCAACACACCAGCCTGCTTTTTCAGGCTTATCGACATCCCAGATATGGAAATCGAAAATCCTTTCTTTGTAATTCAGAAAAT
>DNOQ01000409.1 GCA_003501665.1 Bacteroidales bacterium
CAGCTCGCCCCGACGCCAGGTGTTCAACGCGGGATTGCGTCTTCATCAGCTGCAGAAAAGAACCGACGCCGATAAAATCGGTTCCTTTCGAGCGATGCCCACAACAAGGGCATTAATTGATCAGACCAAGACTATCAGAGTTCCTGTGCATATGGTTGAGTTTTATAACAAGGTTACGAAGGCTTCCAGAGAGTTGACACAACAGCTTGGAAGAGAACCGATTAAAGAAGAAATCGCCAAAAGACTGGAAGTGTCAACAGAAAAAATCGAAGAAGCATTCAAGGCAGTACAGGACCCGATAGCTCTTCAAACTCAGGTAGGAGATGAAGATTCAAAACTCGAGGATTTTATCAGTGATAAAGATAGTCCTTCGCCATACCTTGATGCAGAAAAAAATAATGTCACTGAACAGATTCTGAGGGTCCTGAATACCCTCACTCCCAGGGAAGCAGAAGTTCTCAGAATGAGGTTCGGCATAGGATGTGAAAAAGATTACACTCTTGAAGAAATAGGGAGACATCTTTCCATTACACGTGAAAGGGTAAGGTAAATTGAGTCAAAAGCACTGAGAAAACTGAAACATACAAACAGACGCAGTGAACTGAAAATCCTAATCGGTTAGCTGCTTTCTATTACAGTCACCGTGCTGGCCTGCGGTCCCTTTTCCCCCTGTTCTTCTGCAAAACGCACTTCCATGCCAACCTTCAGGTGCTTAAAATTGTAATTTATTACACTATGCTCGTGAAAGTAAATCTCACTGCCATCCGGTGTGGTAAGAAAGCCATAGCCCTTAGCAAGAAATAGTGCACTTATGCGCGCATGAGGTGTTTCCTCGTGGTGTTTCACATCATCTCTCTGCTTTCTGGCGAAGTCCTCTAACTGGCGGCGGGCTGCATCAAAGGCATCTCTAATCGCTACATTAATGTCCTTATTTGGCTCGCGTTTAATTACCAGTTCTGTACCGGGTACCGTCATGTCAATACGCACATTGTACAAAGCCCCCTCACGGCGATGATGGTGGGGAACTTCCACCACGATCCTGCATCTCATGATTTGGTCATAATATTTATCCAGGTTCTCCGCCTTCTTGCGGATGAGCTCCCTGAAAGTTTCGGAAAGATCAAAATTGCGGGCAGTAATTTGCAGTGCAAGTCTCATATTGTTTCCTCCGTCAAACACTTAAATATTGATGTCTCCATACTAACAATCAGTAAAGCTCAAGTCAATACGCGACTAAACAAATGAATGATTCACTCGATAGCGGGGATCAATCAAATATTTTTGTTATCTCATCACTCTTAAAAACAGGCAGTTCTAAAATCCTATTGCGTTTCTTTATCTTCAAGCCATTTCCTTTTGGCAAGATTTTTCCTATCTTTGCAGCAGGGATGCCGTTATCCTTTAACGCTTCCAAAACCTTTTCGGTGTCACGAGGATTTATTGCAATGAGCAATGCCCCCGATGCTATAAGGCCGAGGGGATCCAGTCTATAGTGACTGCATAATACCTGACACTCCGGAAAAACAGGGATGCATTCCTCTTCAACAAAGAGTCCCACGTCTGCAGCAGTTGCAACCTCAAAGAGACCGGTTGCAAGCCCTCCCTCGGTAGGATCGTGCATGGAGTGAATCTCACCATGTCGCAGAGCAATTTCGGCTTCTTTGAGAATACTGATTCCCGGCCGTTCAATAAAGCCCTTGCACCTTTGAATAAAATCCGGACCAAAAACAGCTTCTATTTCTTTACCCTTTTGGCGAGCAATAACGGATGTGCCCTCAATAGCTATAGCTTTGGTGAGAAGAATATCATCTCCTATTTTTGCACCACTTGTAGTGATAAGCCCGTCTTTCTCAACCTCTCCAATCATAGCGCCTGCTATAATGACCCTGTCAATGCCCGGTGTAATCTCCGTATGTCCCCCGCATAAGGAAACGCCGATCTCCTTGCAGGCAGATGAAAGATGCTGAAATATTTCCTCTACGAGTTTATCTGTCGTGTGTTTCTCGGGCAGCAGAATCGTCGTAAGGAGCCATAAGGGTTTTCCACCCATAGTAGCAATGTCATTGGCATTGATTCTTACCGTATACGTTCCTATATCGTCAGAAACGAATGTAATAGGATCTGTCTTTAGGAGGAGATACCTGTCACCCATATCAACAGCGGCTGCATCCTCTCCTATAGAGGGACCTACCCTAACTCTCTCATCTAAGGAGACATAAGTCTTGAGCATTTTGTCGAGTACATCTGGCGGCAGCTTTCCAACCGGAAACACCTTAAGACAACCACCTCCTTCCTTCATTTTTCCTCACCCCGCAGTACCCCATCCCGTCTGCAGGTATCCTGCATTCATTTACGCAAATTTTACACGGGGTACCGCGAGGGTCTTTCGGCGCTTTTTCAGGAAGTCCGAAGGCTGCCCGGCTCCTTACATGCGCCTGCATAGCAATCGGCAGGGCATCCGCGGGTCTCTCCCTTATACATTTAAAACAGACGCCGATTTCCTTTGATATGTCATTTGAAGCGATATTACATAATTTACATTCTGCCACTAAAACCTTCCCATATCAGCGTACAACATTTGGAATCCATTACCTCTAATACTATTCTACCCTATGCCGGATTATGCATAAAATGAATCCCGCTTACCGGGGACAGAGTATCCCTACTCATTTTCCTTTCCGAAGACATCCGGATTTTCAAGTACTCTCTCGGTAAAATTGACAAGCATCAAATATTTTGATAGCATTCAATCAAATCAGCATTCATAGAATTCTGACTGACCTATTTTCATTAGATGGTTTGTGGAATTTCCTATCGTCTGATATAACAATTCAAAAGAAATGAGGAGGTCAATATGGTTGAAATCCCCGGAAAAGGCGAATTGATGAGGATAGAAGATTTTATTGCTTTGGCAAAGGAAGGGAAAGATGTAAACGCGACAGTTGATTTGCGGCAACAGGTCGTCTCCCAGAAGATACACCCCGGTGATACTGAGGAATTGAAGGAAGCGATAGATATGTACCTTCTTTTCGGAGATTACACTTTCAAAATCGGCAACTGGAAAAAACTTGTTTCTAAGGTCTATATGTATGGCTCTACAGGGGAATCTCTCAGTGATACCAAGATAAACAAGAGCATAGCTAATGAACGTTTAAAACTGGACTATCAAAGGTTGAAAACCGTGAATATTCATTTTGAGGAAAAGTATTTCTAAAGTCTCATATATCGCATAACTCGTGAAGGTTAAAACGAAATAGACAGTTTTTAAAGAAAGGAGGGGTCATGCTTGTAGAATTCAGTGTAATACCAATAGGTTCCAGCAGCAGTATCGGTGATCAAATTGCAGAAGTTTTAAGGATAGTTGATGCGAGTGGTCTCCCTTATAAAATCAATCCCATGGGTACCGTAGTAGAAGGAGAATGGGATGAGATAGTGAAGCTCATTAAGAAATGTCACAAGAAAGTGATGACAAGTGAAGATCGCGTTATCACAACGATATCGATTGATGATAGAAAAGGAAAGCCTAACCGGATAGACGAAAAAGTTAAGTCAATTGAAAAAAGGATTGGAAAATCTTTGAAAAAATAAACATTAACTATTTCATCAGGAAAATAATATAGCCGTTCTGCAATAATATGACATTATGGGGGATGAAAGTAAGTACCGGTATTTATCTAACGGCGTAACATCAGAATCCCTTCCTCAATATTCAGTCCGCATGACTAAACTTATCATTCTATTATTAATAACATTTCTCGTCATGCTTATCGGCATGTCAGCGTATCAGGTGGCAAAATATCTTCTTTTTCCAAACATCTCACTTATCGGATCAAACATTATTACCGTTCTTTTCAGCTCCTCAGTTGCGACAATCGCCGCCTATTTTGTATTGCGCAATCGTCAGTTGCTTCTTCAACAGACTCTTAAAGAAATTGCTGAGCGCAAAGAAGTGGAGAAAGCCTTACAGATGAGCGAGGAACGTTTCAGGCAGGCAGCTGAATGTTCAGGTGAATTTATATGGGAAGTTGATGTAACCGGTTTATATACTTATGCGAATCCTGTTGTTGAAGAACTTTTGGGCTACAAACCTGGGGAAATTATTGGCAAGAAATATTTTTACGATTTTTTCCATCCCGATATCAGAGAGACGTTAAAAAAAGGAGCTTTTGAAATTATTGCAAAAAGGGAAGTTATTAGAAATTTTGTAAATCCTAACATACACAAAAACGGTCAGACGGTTATTTTTGAAACAAGCGGATTGCCGGTTATAGACAATCAGGGAACCCTGCTTGGGTATAGAGGCTCGGACAGTGATATAACCGAACGTACAAAGGCTGAAGAAGCTGTCCGAAAAAGCGAAGAAAAATACCGTACCGTGGCAGACTTCACCTATGACTGGGAGGACTGGCTGGACCCATCAGGCAAATTCATTTATGTTTCTCCTTCATGCGAATGGATTACCGGTTATCACAGGAGCGAATTCCTTGACCTCGGTACAATTATCAAGATTACTCACCCTGACGACCGGGCGTTGGTAGAACAGTACTTTCACGAGATACTGAATGGCAGTGTCACAGTTCACAATATGGACTTCCGTATTATCAACCTCAGCGGCGAAATAAGATGGATCAGCCACTACTGTCAACCGGTCTACAGCAAAGATGGTATATTTCTCGGTCGTCGCGGAAGCAGCCGGGACATTACGAAAAGAAAAGAGATGGAAGAAGCATTGGAAAGATTAACAAAAGATCTGAAACTTTTCAATGATGAATTATCAGCCGTAAATGATCAATTGGAAACAGAAATAGGGGTTCGTACAAAGACTGAAAAAGAGCTCAGAGAAAGCGAGGAACGTTATAAGAGCATGGTTAGTGCAGTAACCGCTTATACCTATTCGCTTGATCTCGGTCAGATAGGGGCAATATCTGCCCAGCACAGTGCAGGATGTATTCCGGTCACAGGATATAGCCCCGAAGATTATAAAACTGATCCGTATTTATGGCATAAAATGATCTTCCCTGATGATCAAATGATTATCGAAAATGCAATCAATGAGATTCTGGCAGGGCATCAGATTCGCCCCATTGAGCATCGTATCATACGCCGCGATAATACTGTTGTTTGGGTACGCAATACGATGGTGCCTTACCATGATGGAAATGGACGACTGGTTCGATATGACGGGCTCATAGAGGATATTACTGAACGCAAACTTGCCGAGGATAAAGTTCAAAAAATAAATATGAAGCTTGAACGAAATATTTTGGAACTTACAGACGCCAATAAAGAATTAGATGCATTCAATCGCTCCGTTTCTCACGATCTTCAAACACCACTTATGGTAATAGGAGGATATGCCCGCAGGTTCCTGAAAGTCTCCGGTGACAAACTCGATACAGATGAAATAGGAATGATTAACACAATACAAGAGAGTGCACAAAAGATGGAAAGACTTATCAAGGGTCTCCTTGCATTTTCCCGTTCAGGCAGGCAGGAGATAAAGCCGGAAGAGATTAATATGAGGAATCTTGTATGGACTGTGATAGAAGAACTTAAACCACTGTCAGAAGGAAGAATGATCAATTTTGACATAAAAGCGCTGTCTCCAGTGCATGGTGACTTAGGATTGCTTAAACAAGTTTTAGTTAATCTCCTTACGAACGCAATAAAATTCACAAGTCAAAAAAGTATGGCGGTTATTGAAATCGGCTGTAGAGTCGATAAACATGAAAATATCTATTATGTAAAGGATAATGGTATCGGTTTTGATGCTAATTCTACAGATAAGTTGTTTTCTCCATTTTATCGATTGCCTGAAGCGAAGGAATATGATGGTACAGGAATTGGACTTTCGATCGCAGAGCGTATTGTTAAACGGCATGGTGGACGCATATGGGCAGAAGGTAAAATTAATGATGGAGCAACATTATATTTTGCACTTCCGGGGATTTCAACTTGATCTTTGATACCAAACAAATCGCGGATTTTATAAAAACATGCTCAAAGAGGATAAGGCCTATTAATTATTATCTGAGATGTCTTTTAGCTAGAAGTATCATCTGCCCAAGAGTGAAACAGATTTCAGGTGCTCATATAACAAGGGCTGGTTTTTAGGATTTATTTCTTCATGGAATTGTATGCCCGTAAAATACACATCCTTGAATTTTCTGATATAAACAACGAGTCCGTTGATAGCATCTGTCTTAATCGAGCCGTCCTCTCCCCTTTGCAATAAGGTGTTC
>DNOQ01000307.1 GCA_003501665.1 Bacteroidales bacterium
CGGATATCATCAATATCAAATGATTCCTCAAAACGCTTCAGATCATAGCTGGTGCTGTTTTTCTTAAGATATTCCTCCTTTAATTTTCTTAAATATTCCTTGTTTTGAATTGCATGGAAGTTTATTATCTGTATAGCTGATCTTGTAAGCTTCCTGTTCCAGTATTCCGGGTTCACTTTTACTATATAAGGAAATATGCTGTCCTGTCCCCCGTAACCATGTTTATAAGTCACCCTGGTGATACCTCCGCCAAAATAAGCAGGTTTGTCACGGTATTCTTCAGGAATCTCAGCCCACTCTTTTTCAATGAACTCGTTCTGATATTGTGCTGCTATCTCATTCTTCTCATTTTTGGCAAATTCTCTTACTGCTGCAAAGGCTTCACTGACTGTGACGGGGATCCAGTAAGCAGGCCTTAACGGGTCATAAATAACGAACCACTCACCGTCATAGACATCAATCCCGGGTTCGGGATTTTTCTTTCTTAATGGCGCCGTAAAATAACCGTGTTTTGCATTTTGGCTGTACGATGCCCCCCAGCCTGGCTTAGCCTGGTTGATATAAAGGGACCATTCGGGCGGTTCTATGGTGTTGTAAATCACCGTACCATCCTTCTTTCTGGAAAATGAAGAGAATTCAAAGCTGATCCTGGACGGGATGCCATATCCCCCTGCCTCTTTACAGTTGAGATTATAGATCCTGGCCCTGCCCTCGAATCCCCTGATGTCGCTCAGGACGGGATTCTGCCGGATTGCACTGACCACTTCTGCAATCCTCTCCAGGTTGGCTGTTATCTCAGGTTTTGTAAATCCACAGTCATAGCCGACATAATCAGTTCTGCTGAGGATTTTAAAAGTACCCTGCTTATCAGTAATAAGCGGAAGTTCCTGGGCAGTAAGTGTCAAAAAACCTGTAAGGAACAGGAGCAATGAAGTAACAATGGCATTTCTCATGGTGACTTATTTTAGACTGGCTTTAATAATCCTTCTGTTCCGGGGATTAAAATACAGATATCCCTATGACATCTTTGCTTTCTAACCTGGGACCCTCCATCACAGTGACAGTTCCCTCGTAATTCTTTCCTACGGCACCAACCCTGCCGGTTAATTCGCCTTTAGCTCCTAATTCAATGTCGCCGTTGGCATGTTTCGTCATGGTAAATCCTGCTTTGGCTTCAGCCCTTGCGAAACCCACACCTGCTTCGGCCCCTACACCGACGAAGGTTGTTGTACTTTTATTGGTGAAATTCTTTTTGATGGAAAAAGCTGCACCGGCTGAGCATCCGAACTCCGCGCTTTCGCAATCAAGGGATATACTGCAGATAGCCAGACCGATATCTAATTTTTTATCCGGAGGACAATTGTTACCCTCAGGCTTCTTCTCTTCAACTTTTTCCGGCGGAAAGGGAGCAGGATTGGCATAGACAGAACAATCAGTCCCGCATTCATTACCTGCCGTAAACGGAAATCCCTGCTGATGGGCAACGAACGCATTTCCAATTATTGAAAGTGCGACCCTTTGAATCTCGTAGGCATATATCCTGCTCCAGTAAGGACTTTCCATTCTTGAAAACCATTGTCCTGAGAATTCATAGAGATCATCAAGTATTTTTTTCTGGTTGTCAGCCGTTCTCCTGAACTCATTCAGGTAATCCTCGTAATATCCCTGGACATCCTTGTTAAGCTGGATTGCGGCAGGGCATTCCCTGGAGCAGTATTTACGACGGCATTCCTCAATACAATAGCCATCACCTGCACAGCTTTCAGTACAACTCACATATTCCTTACCGTAGCGTTCCTTATTATTAACATAGGCCTCCACTGTTTCAGATACTGAATTAATGATATCCTCCACAGCGAGCGCAAACTCCTCTGATTCTTCATCGGATGCCTGGAAAAAATACTCAGTAATGCAATCGAGGGCAAAACGTTCGCGGGGATAATCACGAAGAACTGCATTCGTCGGCAACTTTGGTACTTCAGACTGCACCTGAAGAAACTGTTCATTAAATTTCATGAACTGGCCGTGAAAAGCTTTATAGGATTCAACCGCCTTCGCGTATCCACCTCCCTCCATCCAGTCAACTACCTTAAAGCTTTTGTTGAAAGCGGGCATTTTCAGACGGTCAACTTCAGGCACCAGTGAGGCGAGGGCATCTGGTGGGTTCATCTGATTCCTGGTTTCTTCCCAGAATTTTTCCTTTGCACTTTCACCTCCGGGTGAATTTTCAGCCTGTGACTGAAGGTATGCGAAATTACCGGATGCCTTGCTGTAAGAGAACCCAATCCCCTTTACACCTGCAAACAATTCGAGGAGTCGCATCCTGAAGCCTGTTTTGCTTTATGTACAGATCGCAAAGCGCGGTGTGGGCCTGCCCGAAATCAGGATCGTACTTCAGAGCTTCCTTAAGATAAAACTCCGCCTGCTTCATATCGTTAAGCTCGAAATAACTGCATCCCAACTGTGTCAGAATAATTGGACTCTGTCCGTATAATTTGTTGGCATACAACAAAACCGGAATTGAAGTATTGATTGAATCGATGATACGCAGATATGCACCGAAATTATTCATGCTCAGGGTATCTTCCGGCATCGCCTTTACCGCCGCAGTGATGTAAACACAGGCCTGATTATGATCGTCACCCATTGAGATCAGAGTACCTCCGGTACTTGCCAGTCTTTTTACTGCCATCAGGCTGAACTCCTCTGTAGCGGCTGTTTTTAAATCCTGATTGAACCTGCTTTTGGAAACTGCGCCAAGGGCTGAGTAAGATCTGTTATAGAACCGATTGGCAATTGCGAGGATATTCTCCCTGGTGGCGGCGGTGGTTTTCACTGTGAGTGAAGGTTTAACGGTTTCACCTGTCCGGGGTTGCTGATTTCCGGGTGCACTAAAGGGAGATTTTCCGCCGGTCATCTGGCTTGCCAGTTTCTTAATCTCGGCATTGGCTTTCTCTGCAGCT
>DNOQ01000302.1:0-8361 GCA_003501665.1 Bacteroidales bacterium
AATAGCAGTGGATACGCCCAGAGGACTTATGGTACCCACGGTGAAAAATGCCGACAGATTAAGTCTCCGGGAGCTCTCGGAACAACTTAAAGCAGTCGCCGAAGCATGCCGGAAAGGGAATATAAATCCAGAACTGATACAGAGCACTTCGGCATCTTTTACTGTATCTAACCTTGGCAGCTACGGAGTTGAAATGTTCACACCGGTCATTAACCTGCCCCAGACCGCAATACTGGGGGTCTGTACAATAATTAACAGACCGGCAGACCTGGGAAATAATATATTCGGTTTTATTCCGTACATGGGTCTTTCGCTTACATATGACCACAGGGCCATTGACGGAGGACCGGCAACATTGTTCCTGAAAGAGATCAAGACGCAGATTGAGAAGTTTCAGGTTGATTGAGGAATTGACGGAACAGATTGCTTCGTCCCGCTTTTTTGCACCAAAAGTGCAAAAAAGCGGGGCTCGCAATGACATTACAAATGAAAGAATTACACGATTACAAGACCTCATGACCGCACGACTGCACGACTGCACGACTGCACGAAAGCACAACCGCACGACAATAAAACCATAACACCTTTATAAAAATGCCAAAAAGTCAAAACATCAGTCCGGAAGAAGTCAGGAAGCCACAATTCATAGAATTCGGTAAAATACCTGTCAATCAGTATAATAAAACCATCCGTGAAGAAATTGAGAATTATACCACTGCCGATTTTTTGCGTATATACCGCGACATGGTCATTATCAGGGAATTTGAAACAATGCTTAATCTTATCAAGACAAAAAACGAGTATAATGGTATACAATATAACCATCCCGGACCTGCTCACCTGTCAATCGGACAGGAAGCTTCAGCTGTCGGGATGGCATACAATCTCAATGTACAGGATTTCATATTTGGATCACACCGCAGTCATGGAGAGATACTGGCAAAAGGTCTTTCAGCAATCCATAAGCTGGATGAAGATACTCTTTATTCGATCATGAAGAACTATTTCGACGGCGCCACACTCAGGGTTGTTGAAAAAGGATTTCAGGGTGAAATTAAAGATCTTTCTGTTCATTTTCTTCTATACGGCGCACTGGCTGAAATATTTGCCCGTGAAAATGGATTTAACAAAGGTCTTGGAGGCTCAATGCATGCCTTTTTCACTCCTTTCGGAATTTACCCCAATAATGCCATTGTAGGAGGGTCAGGCGATATTTCAGCAGGTGCGGCACTTTATAAAAAAATAAACAGAAAACCGGGTATTGTTGTCTGTAATATAGGTGATGCATCTACGGCCTGCGGGCCGGTATGGGAAGGTATCTGCTTTGCCACGATGGATCAGTACAAAACTCTCTGGGAAGGTGATTACAGGGGAGGATTGCCGCTCATTTTCAATATTATGAACAATCTGTATGGTATGGGTGGTCAGACGATGGGAGAAACAATGGGCTTTGGTATCCTGGCACGGCTGGGCGCGGGTGTCAATCCCGAAATGATGCATGCCGAACGTGTCGATGGATATAATCCTCTGGCTGTAATAGATGCATTTAAAAGGAAGATGAAAATACTTGAAGATAAGAAAGGTCCGGTTCTGCTCGATACTCTCACCTACAGGATCAGCGGACACTCCCCTTCAGATGCCTCATCTTACAGAACAAAAGAGGAGATTGAGCTCTGGCAGAACGAAGATTCAATAATCTCATTCGGAAATCTTCTGGTCAAAGAAGGAATTATCGCACATGATAAGCTGGATGAAATCAGAGAAGAAACTTCGGAACTGATCACACACATCCTGAAATTATCTGTCAATGATGAAATTTCTCCACGGCTCGACCTGAAAAAAGATCCTGATTCAATCGGGAAGATGATGTTCTCAAATGGATCTGAAGATAAAATGGAAGAAAGGCCTCCTGAAGTTTTACTGCCGCTTGAAATAAATCCACGCGTAAAATCAATTAAAACAAAAGAACGATATTACAAGGACAAAGACGGGAAACCGGTCTCAAAAGCAAAATTGTTCCAGCTGCGTGATGGTATATTTGAAGCTGTAATCGATCGCTTTTACAAAGACCCCACGCTTGTTGCCTGGGGTGAAGAGAACCGGGACTGGGGAGGCGCCTTTGCTGTATACAGGGGGTTGACTGAAGCGCTTCCATACCACCGGCTTTTTAATTCACCGATCTCCGAAGGTGCAATAGTTGGTACTGCNNAATCAGCTTCCCAAATGGCAGGCTATGAGCGGTAACATTATTAAAATGCCCGTGGTGATAAGAGTCTCGGTAGGCTCCAAATACGGTGCCCAGCACTCACAGGACTGGTCATCACTGACAGCTCATATACCGGGATTGAAAGTCATTTTTCCGGCAACTCCTTATGATGCAAAGGGATTGATGAATTCAGCACTACAGGGAACGGATCCCGTAATCTTCTTTGAAAGCCAGAGAATATACGACATCGGCGAGATGTTCCACGAATCAGGTGTTCCGGAAGATTATTATGAGATACCGATCGGTGAGCCAGATATTAAACTACAGGGTGATGATATAACGATATTATCGATAGGAGCCACACTTTATCCTGTTATGAAAACAGCTGAAATTTTAAAAGAGAAATTCGGACTGAGCGCTGAAGTAATAGATGCAAGAACACTGGTCCCTTTTAATTATACCACTGTAATTGATTCGGTTAAGAAGACCGGAAAGATCATTCTGGCCAGCGATGCTTCATCCCGGGGCTCATTCCTTAAGGATATGTCCCAGACAATAACTGAACTGGCGTTTGATTATCTCGATGCTCCTCCCGTTGTTGTAGGATCACGTAACTGGATAACACCCGCTTTCGAAATGGAAGATTATTTCTTTCCACAACCCGGATGGATAATCGATGCAATACATCAAAAAATAGTACCCCTTAAAGGACATATTCCCGAATATGATTTTTCAGATGACAAAATTATCAGTCTTAATAAAGAAGGTGTTTAATACACCTCCAAACATAAGTTTTAATATCTTTAGTTCTCCAATTAATCATCTCAATGCAACAGATAATCGGGACAATTAAGAACAAAGCTGGTTTCATAATTGATATGGATGGGGTCATCTATCATGGCAACAAGCTTTTACCGGGTGTAAATGAATTCGTGTCGTGGATGGAAAATTCAGGAAAAAAATTCCTGTTCCTGACAAACTCCAGTGAACGAACTCCCAGGGAACTTCATGAAAAGCTGAAAAGACTCGGAATAGAGGTTGGTGAAGATCACTTCTACACCAGTGCACTTGCAACAGCCGGTTTCCTGGCGAGCCAGAAACCTGACGGAAGCGCTTATATTATCGGAGATGCAGGCTTGATACATGCTCTTTACAGCTCAGGCTATACAACAAATAATGTTAATCCCGATTATGTAGTGGTAGGAGATACACACAGTTACAGCTTCGATAAAATTGAACTTGCAGTAAACCTGGTACTGAAGGGAGCCAGACTTATAGGCACCAATCCTGATGTAAGCGGACCTGTGGAAAAAGGGATCACTCCATCTACGAAGGCATTGATAGCCCCTATTGAAATTGCATCAGGGAAAAAAGCTTATTTTGTGGGCAAACCCAATCCTTTAATGATGCGGATAGCCCTCAAAAAACTTGGAACAAGCAGAGAGGATACCATTGTAATCGGCGACCGGATGGACACTGATGTCAGGTGCGGACTTGAATCCGAAATTGATACACTGCTCGTACTCAGTGGAATTACATCGAAGGATGAAATTGATAAGTTTCCCTATCGCCCGAAATATGTTTTAAACGGTGTTGTTGATCTTGTCTGAAACAGGCAGTTGGCAAAAATTGATCTGAAAACAGAATGAAAGGCAGGCAGAATTATAAGAATGAAAGGAAGGAAGTTGCAAGGTTCATGAGGCGGCTTTACAGACATGGACTGACAACCACTTCAGGGGGAAATATAAGCAGGAGAATAAGTGACAAACTGATAGCGATAACACCTTCTGCAACAGACAAAGGAAGAATGAGGTGGAAGGAAGTCGGAATAATGTCAGTCGCCGGTGAAAATATTACACAAGAGCTCAAACCATCAATCGAACATGCTCTCCACTTAAATGTTTACAATAATAATAACGAAGTAAATGCAATAGTCCACGCTCATCCGTTATTTGCCACATCATTTACTGCAATGAGATTAAACATAAACACAAGTTTAACAGCAGAAGCGAGAGCAATTTGCGGAGAACCGAAGCTGGTTCCTTATGCATTGATGGGTACAAAGGAACTTGCAGAGACCGTAGCAAAACACTCCCGTGAATCGGATGTTATGCTGCTTGAAAATCATGGTGTTATAACAACAGGATCAAATCTTCTGCAGGCATTTGATAAACTTGAAGTGCTTGAGAATGCCGCGAAAATGACCCTTATTGTTGAAATGACAGGAAAAAAAAGCTCATTAGGCAAGTACAGAATTCTTCAGATTGACAAAATATTCAGATGATAAAGGGTGTACTATTTGATATGGATGGTGTCCTTGCCGATTCTGAACAATTTATCTGTAAAGCAGCCATAATGATGTTTTCAGAACTTGGTTTTAAGGTTGAACCGGACGATTTTAAACCCTTTACGGGAACCGGAGAAAACAGATATTTAGGAGGAGTGGCTGAAAAATACGGAATCATTATCGATATTGATAAAGTGAAGGCAAGGACATATAGTATTTATAAAACCATAATAAAAGGAAACCTTCACCCTCTTCCGGGAGCATCAAATCTGGTACACAGATGCCGGGAGATGGGGTTAAAGATTGCCCTTGCCACCAGTGCCGACAGGATCAAAATGGAAGCTAACCTCGCTGAAATCGGCATACCTTTATATTTATTTGATGCTGCCGTAAACGGCCTTGATGTGGAAAACAAAAAACCATTCCCTGATATTTATATAAAGGCAGCTGAAAAGCTCGGATTAAAAGCTGAAGAGTGCCTGGTTGTGGAAGATGCGGTGAGTGGTATAAAGGCAGCCAAAAATGCAGGATGCAGGTGTCTCGCAGTTGCCACCTCATTTGAAAAGAGAATGCTGAACAAGGCGGACTGGATCTGCGACACACTTGAAAATGTCCCGGAAGAAGCTTTAAAATGGTAAACCAAACTTAAAAAGATTTGACATTGTGAAGAATAATTTTCTGAGCAGTTTTCCATGGCATGATGTATTAAGGAAAAATCTGGCAGGCAGGGAGATCCCGGAATTCAGGGAAGCAAATGGCCATATACATACACCATATTCGTTCAGCGCTTTTGATACCCTGGAAACCGTGTTCAGGATGGCCCGCGAAGAAAAGATAGCAGCACTGGGCATTAATGACTTTTTCGTAACCGATGGTTTTGATGCTTTTCATGATGGATGTATCAGGAACAATATATTCCCGCTTTTTAACATCGAATTCATAGGTCTGTTAAAAGAAGAGCAGCAGAAAGGAATCAGAATAAACGATCCTAACAATCCCGGCCGGATCTATTTCAGCGGTAAAGGTCTTGATTATCCGTTTTCACTGAGCCGGCCACTTAAAAGCAAAATGGAAAAAGTGATACACGAAAGCCAGATCCAGGTGAAAGCCATGATAAACAGGCTCAATGAACTTATCAGACCTGTAAATCCTGACCTTAATCTGTCTTATGATGAAATTAAAAAGAGGTTCGCGATGAATCTGGTCAGAGAACGTCATCTTGCAAAGGCTGTAAGACTACTTGCAATTGAGAATTATGAGAAATCAGACGACCAGATAATATTCATCGAATCACTTTATAACGGTAAACAATCAAAAGCAGTAATATCTGATCAGACAGCGATGGAAAATGAAATCAGGTCGAATCTTTTAAAAGCCGGAGGATCTGCTTTTGTCCCTGAAAATGAAAATTCATTCCCCGCTCTTAAAAAACTAATCAGAATAATTAATAAAGCCGGAGGAATTCCATGTTATCCTGTACTTCTTGATGACCCATCAGGTAAATACACAGAATTTGAAGCAGACAGCGATAAACTTTTTAAATCACTGACCTCCATCGGGATTGGTTGTATTGAGTTGATCCCGGGAAGGAACGAATTTTCAATTCTCAAATCGTTCTGTGAATATTTCAGCAAAAGGGGATTTGTCATAATATTTGGTACAGAGCATAATACACCGGAACTTGCACCACTTACAGTAACAGCCCGTGACAAAAAGCCGCTTGACGATTCATTGAAAAAGATTGCCTGGGAAGGTGTATGTGTGGTTGCAGCCCATCAGTATCTCAGGGCTCATGGCAGACAGGGGTATGTCCTCGATGACGGTACCCTGAGCCAGTCTCAGAAAAATGACCTTACAGAACTCGGTAATTATGTTATTGAATATTTTTTAAACAAGAATCAATATGAACCCGGAAATTAAAGATCTGATTGAAATCTCACGATTTTATGGTTCAGATAAGAAATACGTTATAGCCGGCGGAGGGAACACTTCTTTCAAAGATAATAAAACTATCTGGGTAAAGGCAAGCGGACAACCGCTTGCCGAACTGACCGGGGAAGGTCTTGTAGCACTTAACAGGGAGATCCTCCGGGAGATTTCACTCAGAAATTACTCCGAAGATCCTGTTTTGAGAGAGGAACAGGTTAAAAATGACCTCTTCAGATCTATTATCGACCCCGCAGGTAATAAACGCCCATCTGTCGAAACATCACTTCATGAAATGATCCGTTACAGGTTCATCGTTCACCTCCATCCTACCCTCATTAACGGAATTCTGTGCAGCCGGAATGCAAAAAATATAATATCAGGACTCTTTGGCGATAAAGTCTTATTTGTAAGTTATACCGATCCGGGATATACCCTCTTTAAAAAACTTGAAAGTGAAGTAATCACATACAGGGAAAAACACAACAATGATCCTGATATCATATTTCTTGAAAATCACGGAGTTTTTGCCGGCGCCGATACCACTTCGGAGATAAGGGAAATATACCAAAGTATCACAGAAACTATTGAAGGAAAGATCCCCCGGCTGAAGGATATTGAAGTACTTCCTTATAACCGGTTAATGCATAAAGTTTTACCGGCTATGCGAATGCTGCTGTCAGAGGAAAGTATAAAAATTATACGGTACAGACACAATACTTTAATATCACAATACTATACATCACAGCAGGAATTCAATAAAATATCTCTTCCTCTCACACCCGATATGATCGTTTACTGCAAAACAAGATATCTCTTTATAGAACAATCATCTACCTCTGAGAGAATCATTGAATCATTGAAAAACCAGTTGCCACGGTTTAAGAATGAATATGGTTATCTTCCAAAAGTGATAGTGATCAAAAATATGGGGATATTTGCAGTTGAAGATAGTTTTTCTGCAGCAGAAGCAGTACTTGATGTTTATGAAGATCTGATAAGCATAAGTCATTATGCTTCGAAATCGGGCGGAATAAAATTCCTGACACCTGAACAGACAGCTTTTATAGATCAGTGGGAAGTTGAGAATTACAGAAGGAAAGTAGCCTCATCAGGTTTATCCGCTAACAAGCTTACCAATAAGATTGCCATTGTAACAGGGGGTGCTCAGGGATTTGGGGCAGGAATAGCAGAGTCATTATACAAATTGAATCTCAATGTAGTTGTAGCTGATCTCAATGAGGAGGCAGGCAAGGCTTTCACAGAAGGGTTGTCGAAAATCAGATCATCCGGGAATATCTTATTCAGGAAAACTGATGTTTCTGATCCTGATTCAGTCAAAGAACTTGTTGCCTTCACTGTAAGTCAGTTCGGAGGGCTTGACCTGATGGTAAGCAATGCAGGCATACTAAAAGCCGGAGGTCTCGACGAGATTGAACCTGAGGTATTTTCAAGAACAACTAATATCAATTATAATGGTTTCTTTCATTGTGCCAAATATTCTGCTGAGATAATGAAAAGGCAGAACATGGAAAGGCCAGAATATTTTACCGATATTGTACAGATCAATTCTAAATCGGGACTTCGGGGAAGTAACCGCAATTTTGCTTATGCAGGAGCCAAATTCGGGGGAATTGGGCTTACCCAGTCTTTCGCCCTTGAACTGGCACCTTACAGGATAAAGGTAAATGCCATATGCCCGGGTAATTTCTATGAGGGTCCGTTGTGGTCTGATCCTGTCCACGGACTTTTTGTACAGTACCTGAAAACCGGCAAAGTACCGGGAGCCAGAACTATTGATGATGTCAGGAGGTTTTATGAAGATCTGGTTCCGCTGAAGAGAGGCTGCAAACTTGAAGATCTGATCAAAGCCCTTCTTTATATTGTTGATCAGGAATATGAAACCGGACAGGCTGTTCCGGTAACGGGAGGACAGGTAATG
>DNOQ01000302.1:8383-13459 GCA_003501665.1 Bacteroidales bacterium
AAAGCGGTAAGAATATATGGTAAAAAGGATCTCCGCCTTGAGGAATTCGAATTACCACCCATAAAGGATAATGAGATCCTGGCACAGGTTATTTCCGACAGTATATGCATGTCGTCCCATAAAGCAGCACTCCAGGGCCCTGAACACAAACGTGTGCCTGATGATGTTCACATTCATCCAACCATAATAGGTCATGAATTTGCCGGTATAATACTCGCCGTTGGAAGCAAATGGAGGGAGAAATTCGCCGGGGGGCAAAAATTTTCAATTCAGCCGGCAATGAGTCATACAGGCACACTTGATGCTCCGGGTTATTCATACCGTTATATAGGTGGTGATGCCACTCATATAATAATCCCGGACATTGTGATGGAAGCCGATTGTCTGCTTCCCTATTATGGCGAAGCCTTCTTTCCTGCATCCCTGTCAGAACCAATGTCATGTATCGTGGGTGCCTTTCATGCAAGTTACCACATACCTCCCGGAACATATATTCATGAGATGGGTATCCGCAAAGGAGGTAAAATGGCTATACTGGCCGGTGTTGGTCCTATGGGCCTCGGAGCAATTGACTATGCATTACACCACCAGCGAAAACCATCATTGCTTGTAGTAACTGATATAGATGAATCGCGGCTTGCCAGAGCCGCCTGTCTTTTTACTCCCGAAAATGCCGAAAAAGAAGGTGTTAAACTGATTTATGTAAATACCGGTAAAATAAATAATCCCGTTGATTACTTACGGGAGCTGTCGGGTGGCACAGGATACGATGATGTAATGATATTCGCACCGGTAAAACAGGTCGTTGAGATGGGTGATGCCATACTGGGATTTGACGGATGTCTTAACTTCTTTGCAGGACCTACAAATCCTGATTTTAAAGCAGAATTCAATTTTTACAATGTGCATTATGCGTTCACCCATATAGTGGGTACTTCGGGCGGCAATACCGACGATATGAGGGAATCTCTTAAAATGATGGGTGAAGGTAAAATAAATCCGGCCGTAATGATAACCCATATAGGAGGTCTGGATGCCGTGATTGATGCCACTCTTAACCTGCCTGACATTCCCGGTGGGAAAAAACTGATCTATACTAATATCTCAATGCCCCTTATTTCCTTATATAAACTTGGCGAGAAGGGTGAAAGTGAAAATAATAAGCTATTTAAGGAATTGCATAAAATCGTTTCACAAAACGATTTCATCTGGTCTCTTGAAGCTGAAAAATACCTTCTGGCCAATGCAAAACCAATCTGAATTATATTCTGTTAACAAATTTATCAGCGAAATCTTCTGATATATAATTTTCATAACTGAGACAGACATTAGTGGCGAACTCTACGCCTGTTGAGACGATCATGAACCATTTCTCCCCTCCCATTATCGCCAGCTCATCTTTGGTTATGTCATTATTATACATGGCTGCGATCATACCGGCATTAAAATTATCACCAGCCCCTATGGTACTTACCGGAGTAATTTTTCTGACCGGGAACTTACCTGAAAATCCTGTAGTTCTTACATAAACAGCCTCAGAGCTTGCGGTATAAACCATGCAACTACAGTAATTCCTGATAATATCCCACGCAGTATCGGGAGATCCGGCCCGGAAAATATTACTGAAATCTTCATCCGACCCCCTTATAATTGAGGCCATCTTCATATTTTCAACGATCAGTGGCTTCATTTCGTCGAGTTCAGATGCATGAGCGCTTCTGAAGTTGGGATCATAAATCACTATTCCACCATTATCTGCAGAGCGATTGATGAATTGAATGAATTTGCCCCTTATTTCATTCGTTATAGCATATATTGAACCGCANNTTTATAGAAAGCATAATGTGCATCGTTTTTATCATCAAGCACTGCAATTGCCAGAGCTGTTTTCCCATCCCGGTAATGATCAATAAAATCAGTCCCGACTCCGTTATCCTGAAGGAATCTGTCGATCATTTGTCCGATATCATCACCGGCATATTCACTTATTAGTGATACCGGTAATCCAAGTCGTCCGAGCGAAACCGTACTGTTCAGCATTGCACCTCCCGGTTTGCCGGCCTGAGGCTGACCTCCCTTGAATATTATATCATATAATGTCTCACCGATAGCATAAATCTTTCTCATAATACATTTGTCTGAAAACAAATAACAGGAAGATAATTATATTTGACCTGACGAATATAAAAATTTTTCCCATGAAGGCAATGATGCTCACAGGAATAAGGCAAATGGAGATGAAAGATGTTCCGGATCCGGTGATAAAAGAACCCGATGAAGTGAAGATCAGAATGCTGACACTGGGTGTCTGCGGTTCTGATATACATTATTATACGCAGGGAAGGATAGGATCCCAGGAAGTTAAATTTCCTTTTACAGTAGGACATGAAGGATCAGGGTTGGTTGTGGAGACAGGTACTCAGGTTTCAAGGGTAAAACAGGGGGATAAGGTTGCAATAGAACCCTCACTGCCATGTGGTCATTGTGATCAGTGCCGTGCAGGCCGGACTCATACATGCCGCAATATAAGATTTCTGGGGTGTCCGGGACAGGCAGAGGGTGCACTTTCCGAATTTATAGTTATGCCTCAGGCAAATTGTATTCCTCTTCCTGATAGTCTTAATGCAGATCACGGTGTTATTTCCGAGCCACTGGCCATAGGTATATATTCAGTGAGGAAGTCCGGAGGTGTAAACAGACTGAGGATAGGGATTCTCGGATTCGGACCGATAGGAATGAGTGTGATGCTGGCTGCAAAAGCTGACGGAGCTGACAAAATTTATATCACTGATAAAATCGACGAACGGTTGTTAACCGCATCAAAAGAATCTGCTGATTTTACCGGAAATCCACTCAGAGATAATATTGTAGAAGAAATAAGGCATCATGAACCTCATGGCCTCGATCTTGTATTTGAATGCTGTGGTCAGCAGGAAGCTCTCGATCAGGCTGTTGATCTTTTAAAACCGGGCGGGGAAATTATTATTGCCGGCATCCCTGAATTTGATAACTGGTCTTTAAATGTTGAGAATACAAGGAGACGGGAACTAAGTATACAGTTTATCCGAAGACAGGTAGATTGTACGGAGGATGCCATCGGAATGATGAAAAGCGGCAGGATAGATATAAGCAACATGGTAACACACCGATTCCCTTTTCACAGGACAAAAGAAGCATTTGACCTTGTAGCCGGATACAGTGATGGTGTAATGAAAGCCATGATAGACTTCTAATCCATTAATGCCTTATACCTCAGAAGTGCTTCAATAAAATAGTAGTCTGCATATGTCAGAGGAACGTCAACCTCACTGTTGCCGGGCAAAGATCCCACGCTGTGCTTCAGGATAAAATTACCATTCTCACCTGTTTCAGCCCTGTATGCGGGAGATGACAGCGAACGCAACTGAGTTTCAGCAATTCCCAGATATAAGGAAGAAGCCGGTTCATTTACCATTCCGCTGAGTTCAATCAGAGCTGAAGCCATTATTGCTCCTGCAGAAGCATCCCTCTTTGAATCCGGAATGTCCGGAGCATTATAATCCCAGTATGGGATCTTGTCCTCAGGCATATTAGGATGATTAATAAGAAATTCCGCCATATTCACAGCCTGATCAAGATATTTCTGCAAACCTGTCTCCCTGTACATAACAACATAACCATACAATCCCCAGCTCTGCCCCCTCGACCACGCCGAATCATCAGCATATCCCTGAGCTGTCTGCTTTGTTTCAACCTTACCGGATAAAGTGTCGTATGAAACCACATGATAAGTGCTGAAATCGGGCCTGAAATGATTTTTAATTGTAGTATCTGAATGACTTACACATATTTTATAATAAGTTGAATCCCCCGACACACTAAAGGCCCACATAAGAAATTCAAGATTCATCATATTATCAATGATTACAGGGCACTGCCATCCCCTTCTGCTGTTCCACGACTGAATGCAGCCAATATTTGGACGGTACCTTGTAATCAATGACTGCGCTCCTGTCAGGAGAACTTCTTTATAGACTTCATTACCTGTAAGTCTGAGACCGTTACCGAAGCTGCAGAAAAGCATAAAACCAAGATCGTGTGTGCCTTTATTGTTCTTCTCCTTTTCAATCCTGGCGGTAATCGTTTCAGCCGCATCCCTGAAATTCACATCCCCTGAATATTCATACAGATACCAGAGTGTACCGGGGAAAAAACCACTGGTCCACCAGTTTGACCTGGCTGTCACAAGAGCTCCGGTTGTATCAATAGTCCGTGGCAAAAGATCAGGCTTATCTTTCATCATGTCATACATCAGAGAATACTGTTTCATCGAGAAGTCCATTGACTCGTCTATCACTTTATTCATTGTTGCAGGCCCACCGCACGATGAAAATAAAATCAGGATGACTCCTGAAATAATGACAATCTTATTCATGTCGTTTTTTTATTATTTATGATTATCACAATAAAACCAGGGAATTAAGATCATGGTTAATCTCAGATTGTTCAAAGATATTACTTTCATTTCAAATTTGACTATATTTAAATCGGTTAAAACTCAGAAAAAATATATACAAATGGCAGTATTAAAAGAAAATTTAATCCCCCCTGAAATACTCTCTCCTGTTTTTGAAAGGAGAATTGCACATCTTGATAATCTTATGATCGTTGTATGTGATTTTACAAACGGACCGGCAGAGGAACCCGACAAGCCTCACAGTCATCCTCATGAACAGATCACCTATGTTGCCGAAGGGGAGCTTTATCTGTTTCTGGGAGAAGAAAAGCACCGGCTTACAAAAGGTGATATTTTCACTGTACCTTCAGGATTGCCGCATTGTATACAAACAATCAGCCCGTATATAAGATTAATAGATACGTTCAGTCCTGTCAGGCAGGATTATCTTAAATAGACTGGAACAAATAATAATAAAATGACTTTAATGAAAACAAATCTTAATAATATACAAAATCTTAAAATAAAGCCGGTTATAATCAGAAACATTCTAAATATTTTAATAGTTTCCGGTGTCATGCTCATAATATCAATGGCCCCTGTTAAAGAGACTGAGAATCCTCAAATGAAAGATAATAATA
>DNOQ01000383.1:0-3737 GCA_003501665.1 Bacteroidales bacterium
CAATAGTTGATCCCTGGACAAATAATTCTCCCATATTCAAAATGTAAATTCTGTTATCCTCTGATTTTATTGAGATTATACATCCGCCGACTTCAAAAGCGGGTATTTGCTAAATTAGACAAGCAAAAATCTCCAAACAAGACAAAAAATTTAAGTTTATTAACATTTGGCAGGATAGTTATTAACTTTTAGCATAATGCTGATTATCTGTAATTTATACCAGACACATATAACAGCATTATACTACCGTGAATGAAGTAATTAAAAATTACCCCAAAAGTCCCCGCCTTGCTTCGCCTTAGCGGCTACGCTAAGGCTAAGGTGGACCCCTTCGGGGGGTTTGGGGGTAGATCAGGACTTTTGAGAAAGCCTCTTTATTTATTACCGTGATTTTTCAGTTAAACAGATATCTCAGTCCAAGTTGTATTCCCCATGTTCCTGTAACGGAACTCGGATCCTGGAATGATTCCTTAACATATTCGCCTCCGATTTTCCTCATTGAGACTATTAATTTTCCGGATTCTGCATCTCTTCCGCTTATCATGAGCGGAGATGTGGTGACTACACTCTGGTTAAGACCCCATGATGAGTTAAGCAGATTCATAAAGTTAATGACATCGACAGTAAACTGAAGTCTGTTTTCCTGACCCTTTACGTTCAGTCTGAAATCCTGCATAAAACGCATATCAACTCTGCTCTGCCACGGTGTATAAGCTCCGTTTCTCAGCATGAACTCGCCTGCATGTTTGCTCAGATAAGGATCCTGTTTCGCAAAAGCAAAGTATGCAACAGCATCGTCGGGCGATACCCAGAGAAAATCAGATGTATTTTCAGGTATATACATCAATTCATGATTTGATGTTCCGTCTCTGTTGGCATCACCATTATATATATAAGAATATGCGTCCCCCTGATAACCATTATAGAAAAATGAAATTGATGATCCGAAATACTTTGCATATTCAATTGTATAGCTTACAGAGGCTACGAAACGATTGGGAGTATTATTATAAGATAAGCCCAGTTCACCGGAATTCAGTTCTCTTGTAATCTGCCTGTAACGCCATGCAGAGAAAGGATCTGATCCTGTTTTCCCTGTTACCTCTTCATTCCAGCTCTTTGAATATCCCAACATCCCGCTGAAACCTGCAATCCGGGGAAGTGTAAGCTGTGCAGACAGTGAATATCCCTGTCCTTTATTGGTATTGCGCATAATAACCACATCAGTATATGGCTGGGTTATATATTTGGTGGCTGAAGAAGAATTAGACCAGTATGGAAGAGTCAGATTACTAACAGAATATGTGCCTGCGGCTGGTGCCAGATTTATATTCTCAAACTGTATGGCATTTATATCTTTGGTATAAATACCTTCGAGAGTCAGCATCATTTCAAGAGGTAGTTTTATATCGAATCCAAGGCTTGACCTCCAGACCTGTGGCAGTTCAAAGTCTTTTGATATGGCTGCTATTCGTCCTCCGGGAATATTTGTCTGGGGGAAAATATCGGCAATTGCATCATCTTTAAGCAACTGGGATGCATCGGAAAGCATAGGAAGCCTTGCCAGTTGTGCCCGGCTGGCTGCACCGGCGTTTGAATTTATTACAAGCTGGTACTGGATCATTCCGCTGTTTGTCGGCTGGTTTGTGAACCATACAAAAGGAATACGTCCCGTGAAGATCCCTGTTCCTCCGCGGATCTTGAGAGTCTTATCTCCAAGAACGTCCCATGAAAATCCCATACGCGGGGACCAGAGTATTTTTGTTTCGGGCCAGGTTGAAAGATCAACCTCTTCTCCTTCTGCAAAAGTTTTGCCATGAAGGGCCGGATTATCAAGCGCCCCGTCAAGATACATAGGAAGATCTATACGGAGCCCGGCAGTCACTTTCAGATTATTAAGCACACTGTATTCATCCTGCAGATATGTGGCAAACTGTCCGAAAGACAATTCGGCCACCGGCTCTGTAAGACCATTTATCGGATAGGTATATGCAAAATTTATCGGATGATAATTATCATTGAATGAAAGACCGGTTCCTTCACCGTTCAGGAAGTTTTCAAATGATGCCAGGTTCTTGAATCTGTAATATGAGGATCCCTGGCGGAGATAACTATTGGCAAAATACTGATGTTCGTATGACAGACCGAAAGTTAAATTATGCTTATCGATCTGATATGAAACATTATCAGTCAGGATAAGTGTATTGTTATCCACCCTGTTCTTGTATGAGAATAATTCATATCCTGCCGACATTGTAACATCGCCTGTGGATGAATTACCATTCATGATATCAATAAACGGAAATATTGAGCTGTTGCTGGCGCGAGGCTGTGCATAATTGGTATAAGCAAGAAGGAATTTATTTGATAACCCTCCGAAACGGCTGTTCACTTCAGCCGTTATGGAATGCAGCTTATTCGAATTAAAATATTGTGAATTTTCAAATGATAGTCCTCCGGTACGGCTGTGGCGGCCACCCGCTATAGACGGATTTGCATCCCCACTGCTGCTGGGCCTTGATACGGTCGAGCTTTCAGAGAAATTGTACCTCAGTGTCAGCTTGTGATTTCTGCTTATGTTCCAGTTCAATTTTACAAGGAACTTGTTATTCATTTCATTGTCACCTCCCCAATCTTCATATCTTCCTGTTTCGTATCCGAACTTATCTTTCAACAGCGCTGAAAATTTCTGAAGGCTGTCGGCCCATACTCTTGTATTTACATTGAGATTTGTTGTGGGGTCCCTTCCTTCATCCAGTGCCAGAAGAGTATTTCCCGGAGTAAGGGTACTCTCTTTTTCACCACTTATAAAAAAGAAAAGCTTGTTCTCAATGATAGGCCCGCCCAGAGTAAATCCATAAGCCTTTTTCGCAGATTCAGAAACAGTAAGTTCAGTATCTCGGATTTTTTTGCCGTTAAAGCTTTGATCCCGGTAATAACCATATACTGACCCTCTGAACGTATTAGTACCGCTTTTCGTGATTGCATTTACCCCTGCTCCGGTAAAGTTTGACTGACGAACATCAAAAGGTGACACGGCAACCTGTATCTCTTCAATTGATTCCATGGATATTGGTTCTCCCGAAACACCGGGCATATTTGTTCCAGACAAACCAAAATTGTTATTAAAGTTTGCTCCGTCAACCGTTACGTTGGTATTATAGGCTTCCCTTCCAATATACGATCCTGTACCGGTGGCAAAAGGAGAGAGCTTCGTATAATCACCGAGAGTGCGGTTCATCGTCGGTACCATAAGCATATCTTCTCTTTTAATATTCGTGGTTGCACCGGTTTTTTCGGTATTGAACATCGAAGTTTTTGTCCCGACTACCGTAACCTCCCTCAGCTCTGTACTGGTTTGTGACAGATCCGCATTTAGGATTGAATTTTCGCCAAGCATTAAAAATATATCGGTGAAACTCCTCCTGGCATAGCCTACAAATGAAATCTCAACTCTGTAAGGTCCGCCGGGACGCATGCCGTCGATAGTAAATAATCCCTGGTTGTTTGTTGTGGCGCCATAAACCGTTCCGGATGGTTCATGGGTCGCAACGACTGTCGCACCTGCCATCGGCTGCTGCTGTTCATCAATTATCCTTCCACTCATGGAAGATGTCGTTGATCCCTGTCCGAAGGATATCATTGCCACGGCCAGAAACAACAGTGTGGTAAATAAATGTTTCGATAACTTTATCATATATTCAGGATTTAAGGTTTATAAACAAATACAATTAATT
>DNOQ01000383.1:3757-5085 GCA_003501665.1 Bacteroidales bacterium
TATAAATTAACTAGTTGTTAACAAGTTTTCATCAACGATTGTTAATATCTTTTTGCCTAATCCAGTCCATTATTTTGAATGTTGCACCGGCATTTTCCCTTACATACCTGCCTGCAGTTCCAGCCGATCTCTCATAAAGGTTTTCATCGGCCAGAAGTCCCTCAAGAACCGATTTAAATTCAACATAATTCCTGAAAGATCTGGCTCCTCCTAAAGCAATAAGATCAATCGCCTCACGGAATTTTACGTAATTGGGACCGAATAAAACAGGAATACCCCAGCAGGCTGGTTCAAGTATATTATGAATACCTTTCCCGAATCCTCCCCCTACTTCGGCAATATATGCATACCTGTAAGCAGAGGAAAGCATCCCTATATTGTCAATTATCATAACCCTGGCATTACTGTTTTCTTCTTTATACTCCGAAAATTTTACACACTTTACACTGAACAGTTTTATAAGCCTCCCGGTATTTTCCCGGTTTATTTCATGAGGGGCAAAAATCCATTTCATTGTACCGGGATGATTATTTATATACTCTGCAATTATTTCTTCATCGGGCTTCCAGCTGCTGCCGGCAAGAAAAAGTTTCTCATTGCCCCTGAAATTTTCGATCTGTTGAATGGATTTCGCTGCTGCATTTATTTCCAGCACCCTGTCAAACCGCGTATCCCCTGCTGTCGTAACATATTGAATACCTATATTTTTGAGAACGCCGGCCGAAGGCTGATCCTGAACAAAGATATGACTGAACTTTCCAAGCAATTTCCTGAAAAAACTTCCATACGATCTGAAGAAGACCTGGTCTTCCCTGAAAATGGCCGAAATCAGTAATAATGGAATATTCCGGCGGGATATGGCAGACAGATAATTATACCAGAACTCATATTTCACAAATATTACCAGTTCAGGTTTTACAAGGCTGACAAGTTTCGAAGCATTATTTACTGTGTCTGAAGGAAGATAACAGACAATATCGGCAGACTGGTAATTTTTTCTTATTTCATATCCCGACGGAGAGAAGAATGTCAGCAGGATCTTAAAACCCGGCATTTCTTTTTTTATTGCCTCTATTACCGGCCTTCCCTGCTCAAACTCTCCAAGTGAGGCACAATGGATCCAGATATATTTATCCCCGGGCACTCTTTTCTGCCTTATGATCTTAAAAGAATCCCTCCGCCCCCTTACCAGCAGGCGGGCTTTATGGTTGAATGGAGAAAGAAGAAATACAATTGCCGAATAAACAAATATGCCAAGGTTATATAATAGTTCCATATTCCGTTTTTGGAGGTGGCAAAGGTATAAAAAAAAGGCATAAAGGCGCAAG
>DNOQ01000383.1:5173-6976 GCA_003501665.1 Bacteroidales bacterium
CCCCTGATTCCCATGGTACGACTTATAGCCCTTATCATTTCTATCGCCTTGCAGATAATAGCTGCATCAATTGCCTTCGGGTTCATGAAATTAACCAGGTACAGGCTTTCATGGATCCTCCTTTCACTTTCCTTTGTTCTGATGGCAGTCCGGAAAATAATACAGCTCTCCGAATTACTTCGCGGAACTCCTTCATATATGTGGCAAATGATCGATGAATGGATGGGCGTACTGATCTCCTTCATGCTAATTGCCGGTGTTGTCCTGATAAGAGAGATTTTCTATTCACTGAAAAAAGCCGAATCGGACCGTTCACGTACTGAAAAGAGAGTACTTAATGCAATAATCAATACCGAAGAAAATGAAAGGAAGCGGTTTGCAAAAGATCTTCATGACGGTCTTGGTCCCATACTGTCTACCGTTAAAATGTCACTCTCATCTTTGGCTCCGCGTATCAATGATCCTTCCGATGTGGTAATCCTGAACAATACAAGCCATCTTATTAATGAGGCTATCAGCACTATCAAGGATATCTCAAATAACCTTAGTCCCCATATCCTGACAAATTTCGGACTTTCGAGCGCAATTGGAGCATTTACGGTAAAGATAAACCAGACAAAAGCCGTGGAAATAGATTTTAAATCGAATATGGAGAACCAGAGGCTTGAATCCGACAAGGAAGTTGTAATATACCGCGCTGCCTGTGAACTCATTAACAATGCCATTCAACATTCGGGAGCTTCAAAAATAGAAATTGAACTAAACAAACTGGATAAATTTGTTACTTTGCAGTTTTACGATAACGGCCGCGGTTTTGACACATCAAAACTCAGCAAAGAAGATACAAAGGGGATGGGGTTATCGAATATAGAAACCCGCGTAAGAACCGTTGAAGGGGTTTTTATTCTCGAAAGTACTCCGGGAAGAGGCACAAGTGCATTAATAAAAGTGATGGAATGATCTGTAAAACAAGGTATTTTCCGGATTTTATGTACTTCTCCTGCCTGATCCTCGTCCTGCATTTTTAAATCTTCTGCCAATATTCTTATTTTAAATTTATTAATGGAAAAGATCAGGATAATTATTACGGATGACCACCAGCTTTTCAGGAACGGATTAAAGATCCTTCTGAACTCATTCCCCGATTTCGAGGTAACAGGAGAAGCATCAAACGGGAATGAATTCCTGAAATTAATTCAGTCAGTAACAGCAGATATTGCCCTGATGGATATTAATATGCCCGTGATGGATGGTGTTGAGGCAACACGAGAAGCTCTCAAAATCGATGCGGGAATAAAAATACTAGCGCTTTCCATGTACGGTGAGGAAGATTATTATTACCGTATGGTTGATGCCGGCGCAAAAGGATTTCTGCTGAAGGATTCAGGCATATCCGAAGTAAGGGATGCCATTCTGACAGTAATGAAGGGTGGAAGCTATTTCTCCCAGGAATTGCTTTACCATGTTATACAGAAGATCAAACACCGTGAACATGAAAATAAGGCAGCCAATCTGAGCAGGAGAGAAAAGGAGATCCTTGCAAAAATATGTGAAGGACTTTCAAACCAGGAGATTGCTGATGCACTCTTCATCAGTAAAAGGACAGTCGATAAGCACAGGGCAAATCTCCTTGGGAAAACCAATTCAAAAAATACGGCCAGCCTTATTCTGTTTGCTATTAAAAACAAACTTATTGAGATCTGATATGTCAGTATCACACGATCTGGGACAACAAGGAGAAGAGGAGGCTGTAAAGTATCTTACCGGAAAAGGTTACAAAATCCTCCGGCGTAACTGGAAGGC
>DNOQ01000217.1 GCA_003501665.1 Bacteroidales bacterium
TAGGAGTGAACTGTTTGTAGAAATAAGGTGCCTCAATTATTTTAGCTCCGTAGGAGCGACCTGTATTTAATCGGATAACAGTGATTTTTTAACTCAAATATACCGGTTCTGTTATGAAGCGAATACTGGTCGATATGGACGGAGTTCTTGCTGATGTATACTCATGTTTCTTTGATCTGCATGAAAAGGAGACAGGTGAAAGATTGTCAGTTGCAAATATTGCCGGGAAGCTCGAAGCCGAAGCCTTCCCCGGGCAGATCAGATGGGTTTCCACCCCCGGATTCTTCAGGAGTGTACCTGTTATGCCCGGTAGTGTTGAAGGCTTAAAGAAACTTAATTCAGAATACGATGTGGTTGTAATATCCATGGCAACAGAATTTCCCCGTAGCCTTACCGACAAACAGTTATGGATCAATGATAATTTCCCTTTCATTTCCTGGAAACAGTTGGTACTGTGCGGCAATAAAAGTCTCATAAAGGCCGACATAATGATAGATGACCATCCGAAAAACCTTGACAGCTTCACCGGGGAAACAATAATGTTCTCTCAGCCTCACAATATTTTTCTCAGGGATACAAAACATAAAAGGGTTTCGTCGTGGGAGGAAATAGAAAGTTTATTAATTAAAAAATCTTAAACCAAAAAAAATAAGCCTAAAGCCCTGATTTACAGGAATATGTCTAAAGGATCTTTTTAACCGCAAAGGACGCTAAGTAAATACGCAAAGACCGCAAAGGAATATTATTCAAAGCTTTTTCTTTGTGTCCTTTGCGCGTCCTTAGCGTCCTTTGCGGTTAAATAAGACTTTATCAACAGCTCATATTTACTTATTGTATCTGAACTTCAGCCAGTACAGGTTTATGATCCGACGGATAAAATAATCCGAATGAATCAGACAGGATACCATGACGAAGTACCCTGACCTTATCATTGATAAAGATAAAATCTATTATCCTGCTTTTATCGCTTACTGCAAATCCGCCGCTTGTACCATCAGGCCCGTATGCAGGATCAACTGATTTGTCGCGTGCATCATTCAGGACTTTAAGTACAGACTGTAACGGAGCAGATTCTCTGACAAGATTAAAATCTCCGGTAAGGATCAGTGGCAGATTTTCTCTGTTTATCTCAGCAATCCGGTTAAGGATCAGTTTAACCCCCTCTTCACGGGCTTTATTACCCCTGTGATCTAAATGAGTGTTAAAAACAAAAAAAGTCTTCTTCGTTATTTTATCCTTCAGTTTCAGCCAGGTGCATGTCCTGTTGCAGGCGGCATCCCATCCCATGCCTGGCTTTTCGGGAGTCTCACTTAACCAGAATGTACCTTTGTCAATTGCCTCAAAGCGTGATTTCCTGAAAAATACCGACATATGTTCCCCGGCTTCTATTCCGTCGTCCCTTCCCAGACCATAACATTCAAACTCAGGGAAACTGTTTTTAAGATCTTTGATCTGTTCAATCAGTGCCTCCTGGACATTGAAGATATCAGCCTTATGGAATCTGATGAGTCCGGCAACCTTATCCTTTCTCAGCGGCCATGCATTTACGCCGTCTCCCTTATTGTTGTACCGTATGTTATATGTAATTATGTTAAAGGGAGTCTCCTTTTTGGATTGTCCGGATATGGTTAATGAAGTCAGCAGTATCAGAAAAACGGCAGTGAATATTGTTATGTATTGTTTTGTCATTTTCATAATCTGATATTTATCGTGAAAAATTAACCGCAAAGGATTAAAATCTTTGCGGTTAATGAATTAAAGTTACGTTACGATTTTAATCCCATCCCGGATTTTGAGTCAGATTTGGATTTTTAAGTACATCGGTCTTGGGAATTGGATAATAATAGTGTTTATCTTCCCATGCTCTTGTAAGGTTATTCATCCATGTCAGTTCACCGTAAGTATTATTCTTTAGTCTCTGGGAATTCTGGTTGGATCCGATCATCTCAGACACATTGACATATTCAACACCCGAGACGGCAGGAGAAGGTTTTGTGCCCTGGAAGAATGCCACGTCAAGGATTCCGTCTTCATTAAGATCCATCGGGGTTACAAGGGCAGGGACATAGAAGCCGTTCCATTCCATTTTCATAAGGACACCTCTTTTCCACCGGAGAATATCCGGGAAGCGGACACCTTCGAGAGATAGTTCAATACCTCTTTCCCTTCTGACTTCAAGAATGACCGGATCGGTAATATCGGGGAAATATACTGATTGCAGGTAAGGATCCACAGCAGAAGGTTTTGCGCTCAAACCTCCGGTAATACCGGCTCTGGCCCGCAGTACTCCGATTGTTGAGGCCCATTCTGCATCTGTCAGGGTTCCGAGTTCTGCCTTTGCTTCTGCATAGTTAAGCAGAATCTCGGCATATCTCATTAATGCTACCGAATTATTGTTCAGGTCACGTGTATCGTAATACATATCATCGAGTGTCCATTTGATCGGCTGATAACCCGTGAATGTATAAGAGAATACAGGAGGTCCCGGGATCTGAACACCGGCGCTGATCCTTTTATAATCACCCATCCTTATCGTCTGCTGCAGCCTGTGATCTCTCCCCTTTACTTCATCTTTGAACAACATGGTTTCCCATCCGGGTGTATTTGTAAAGGGAGTACCATCTATCATCAGGTAAGTATTAATAAAGCTGCGGATGAAGCTGGCCTTGCTCCCATAAGTTCCACTGGTCCACCACCAGTTGGCATCATGAAGCTCATTCAGGGTAAGGTCCATCGCTGCCGCAAGCATAACCTCTGCTGCTATCGGGGTTGTATTGGTGAAAAGGGTCCGGTAGGCTTTTGTGGTTCCTCCTGAAGTGTAAATTGAATATATACCCGCATCCATTACAACTTTTGCAGCTGTAGCAGCTTCGTTTAACCAGAAATTAGCGGTATTTGCAATTCCAAGTTCAGTATGATATTTCCTGAATGTTCCCTCAAAAAGACAGATCCTTGATTTCAATCCATAAGCAACATATTTTGTTATAAGGCTTCTGGTGTTGTTGGAAGTGGATGTAATATTGGCACACGCGTAATTGATATCAGCCAGAATTGAATCCATAATAAGGGTACGCGAATCACGCTTACCATAGAGAATGTCTTCATCTCCAACATCAAGAGGTTTCCCGATCCAGGGAACATCCCCGAATCTTATAACCTTCTGATAATAAAAAAATGCCCTGAAGAATTTTGCAATACCATTATAATTCTTTCTTACATCTGCAGGAATTTTTGGATCGACGTTGTACTGCAGAAAGTAATTGATATTCCTGAGGTCACCCCAGTCCCAGCCTGAACTGTTAGTGGCACTGAATGCCGGTTGCAGGAAAGAAGGAAGCGTCTTAACGGCAAGATAATCAGACATGCCATCCAGAGTAGTGGATCCGTTGCCATTGGGCAACATTGTATAAAATGAGTTGGTATACAACTCAAGTCCCTGAGCACTGCCAAAAACTGCAACTCTTGATGTTGTTGACTCAGGATACTGTTCAAGTTCACAAGCGGCAACCAGGAGACTTAATAATATAAACCACAAATATTGTTTTTTCATCATCGTAATATTTAATAGATTAGAACACAACTGACAGCCCAAAGGTCAGGCTCTTCAACATAGGATAGTTGTATCCGTCTCCGGATGTACCTCCCGATAATATCCGGTCTGATCCTTCTGTATTCTCAACATCCAGATGCCTCACCAGTTTGTACAGCGGTGACCATGACCACAGGTTTTCACCGGAAACATAAACCTTAAGGTTGCTTGCCCTTATTTTTGATATCACATTCACCGGCAGGTTATATCCAACCTGAATATTCTTCATCCTTATATAAGCTATATTCTGAAGGTATTTGGTCTGAGCAACACCGAGTGTCCTCGTCGTGGCATTAGATGCTGCCCGCGACATTGTTCTCGGGAAATAGGCATCAACGTTATCAGGTGTCCAAATATTACCAAGATGGAATGTAGGAATATTATTATATGGCCTGTTATACTGTCCCCAGAAGAATTCAGCTTCAGTACTGGGATACCAGTCCTGTTTCCCTACTCCCTGGAAGAATGTGGAGAAGAAGATATTGTTCCAGTCGGCATCGAGGTTTATCCCATAAGTGTAACGGGGCCGTTCATTTCCGATAATTACCCGATCGCCTGGATCTGATACCCTGTTAAGTCCCCTGTTTATAAATCCGTCATTATTGAGATCCTTAAGTTTTATGTCTCCCGGATACCACAGGTTTGTGGGAGATGCTCTCATTTCAGGATTTTGCTTTGCATGAGTAGCGACGTCGGTTTCATCAATAAAGAATCCCTCGGTTATGTAACCCCATAATTCTCCGATAACCTGACCTTCATAATAGTCGGTCAGTAGTTTATCGGGATTATTGTATTTCTTGATCACGGCCTTACTGTCGGCAAGGGTAAACCGGATACCATAATTTACCGGTTTGGAACCGGTTTTGATCATATCTCTCCATGTTAAGGTCATTTCCCAACCCTTTGTCTGGAGATCAGCATAGTTGCCTTTTGGTGCTGTAGCTCCGAAAACGGCAGGCAGGGTAAGACCAATAGTGAACATATCGGTTGTGTTTCGTATATAATAATCACCTACAAACCTTAGCCTGTCGGACAACA
>DNOQ01000521.1:0-1011 GCA_003501665.1 Bacteroidales bacterium
CCTCCATCAGAGCTTTCTCAAATTTAAACGACTTGATAAGAACCTGAAATACAATCTCCCCTGTTGAAATATCAATGACACTGGCTACCTGGTTATTATCGCCCTTGATGTCTTCAAGGGGGGTACTGGAAAAGAATCCGATATAACCATTTCTTGTCATATATTTCTGTGCATTCATTGCAAGAAACATACTAAGAAGCAGAATTATAAGAGCAAGACGTTTCATAATCGTGGTCCGTTTAACAATTTAAGATTCTGAGCTCTGTCAGGTTAACAAGAAAATAGCAGATTTGTTCTTAATGATAGTTCTTTAAGGTAAAGACTCTTGAAATATTGAATCCAAAATGGATATCTCCTTTTGCCCAGCTGCCGGTCGTCTCACCTATGAATCCCTTTTCAATCATTGCCAGTGAATTGGTGAAAATCAGCTGAAAAACGTGACCGCCCGTTTCAATATCAAATCCGACTGACAAAGGATCATAAACAGTTTGGTTTATGGACGGCTGCCGATTGACCCTATAATAATACTCCGCATTAAAGCTGATGCGTTTAGCCAGTTTCATTCTCCCGCCGGCTCCGATGGCATAAAGATCATTATGATCAAATTCTGTTGAAACCAGGTTGCGGTGTACGAACGTTGGTGCAATCTGAACAGAAAATGACTGGTTCATTTTACGGGCTATAAGTAACTGTTGTACAAAAGAAAGCCTTGAGGAAAAATTGTTTGTTCTGCCCGGGTCGGACCATTTAGCAGAAGTTGCTGCCACAGACGAGAGGGCCGAAACAGAAACAGGCATTACGCGGGGTCCTGTTGACTGCCTGAGAATGGTAAATTTACCAAACGCGTCAAATGTTTTTTCATAGGTACCTCTGCCGATACCTGCCATGAGCCATTTAAATATACCATAATCCAGTCCAAAGTGGATGCTTGCCTGGTCAAGACCAAAAAACTCATAAGGACCTGAATTAAGTCTTCCGAAACGGTGAGATATCCTGAAATCCAGCAGTCCC
>DNOQ01000521.1:1084-3502 GCA_003501665.1 Bacteroidales bacterium
AAATAATATTAGTATATTGTTGTAAGTTAAATATATTCTACCAATTACCGAAATAAAATGACATTATAACCAGTGATCCCCATTACATTTTATTACATTCATATTCCCATTATCATATCTGGTTGAATCAATGTCGCCTGAATAATTCATCATCTCTGGTTTCTCTTCAAGCTGGTCAGGGGCATAGGTATTTGCGGATGCATTGAGCAGGTCCGGGTTGATCCCTGAACAACCTGGTCTTTTACCTGTACACCGGATTTCTGTTGCATCAAATAACAAGTATCCGGTGGTATGCCGGATCCGGATTGAAGTGATTATTTCTTTTCAGAATAATCCTTCGGTTGAAAGATATCTTTCACCTGTATCATAATTAAAGGTAAGGATCTTTGAACCTGTAATTAGAGTATCAGTTTTTTGGCTGACGGCGGCCAGGGCAGCGCCTGAAGATATTCCTATAAATAATCCTTCTTCTTTTGCCGCTCTCCTGGTAAATGAATAAGCCTCCTCTTTTCCGATTTTAACTATTTCGTCAAGAAGGCCGGCATTGAGTAGCGATGGGACAAAACCGGCACCTATGCCCTGGATAGGGTGAGGGCCGGGTGATCCGCCGCTCAATACCGGTGATAACTCCGGTTCTACCGCAAAAACTTTAAGCTCCGGAAAATTTTTCTTCAGAATACTGGCACAACCTGTAATATGACCTCCTGTACCGACACCTGCAAAAAGATAATCGAGTCCATCAGGAAAGTCATGAAGGATCTCCTGTGCGGTTGTTTTCATATGAATTTCAGTATTGGCCTGATTATCAAACTGCATCGGAATCCAGGAATCAGGAATTTCAGATTTTAATTGCTTTGCACGTTCAATAGCTCCCTTCATACCTTTCTCTCTTGGTGTCAGATCGAATTCGGCTCCATAAGCACTCATTATTTTTCTTCTTTCGACAGACATGGATTCGGGCATAACAAGAATAACCCTGTAATTCTTTACCGCGGCGACCATTGCAAGGCCTATTCCGGTGTTCCCTGAAGTAGGTTCGATTATTACGCTTCCTGGTTTTAACAATCCTTTACTCTCAGCATCATTTATCATAGAAAGAGCGATCCGATCCTTAATACTTCCGCCAGGATTGGCTTTCTCAAGCTTTAACCATACTGAAAAACCCGGATTGAAGAGCCTGTTTATTTTAACATGAGGAGTACTACCTATAAGGTCAAGAACTGAATTTGCCAGCATAATAATTAAGTCTATAATTTTCTCATCATATAACAAAATTCAATGGTTCCTGAAAACCATTTTGATTTCTTACAATTGTTTCGCTTTTGTGATACACTACTGAAAAAGGAGCAATACTTTCGGTNNAGCCAGACATTTCCACCGATAATACTGTTTTTTCCAACTATTGTTTCACCTCCCAAAATTGTACATCCGGCATACAAAATGACACTATCTTCAATGGTGGGATGTCTTTTCTTTGAAGCTTGGCTTTTACCAACACTCAATGCCCCGAGGGTAACCCCCTGATATAACTTTACAAAATTTCCGATTATTGTGGTTTCCCCGATAACAATTCCTGTTCCATGATCTATTGAAAACGGACTGCCAATCACAGCTCCCGGATGTATATCAATTCCAGTGGTTTTATGAGCATATTCCGTTATCATCCGGGGAAGCAGCGGAACCATGAACTGGTTAAGGGCATGAGCAATCCTGTAACAATAGATCGCAAAAAAGCCAGGATAAATAGCGATTACTTCCACAANNATGATTTGCCGCAGGATCTGATTCCAGAATAAACTGCGCATCCTTCAGAAGGGTCTTTTTTATTGCTGTGAGAATATGCAGGAATTGTTCCGTAGTTTTTTCATTTTCCGGTATCAATCCTGAAAGAATTACTTCAAGCTGCTCCGTTATTATCTTTCCCGGATCAGGAATCTCCGGATCTGCTATTTTTTCGTCAAAAGGAAATAATAATTTAAATATCTTCTTCACGAGAATTTCAACACCTTTTTTATTTGGAATGATCATATTTTTATTGTTTAAGAGCATATGCAAGGTCTGATATTTACAGAAAAATTCCAGCGTCACCTACTGAAACCGCTTTTTCTCAGTATCAGAAAGCAAATCATTCATTGATCCCGTTCTGTATCCCTCGATATCTATTGTTACATAATTAAAACCTGATTTTTTACAGATAGCAACAAGTTCATATCTTTTTATCCATGCCTGTTCCAGTTCCGGTTTAATAAATTCGAGCCTCGCAAGGTTTAGATGATTACGGATCCTGAATTGTGTGAATCCAAGCTTCCGTACTTCAAATTCTGCCATTGCAAGTCTGTCTAGTTTCTCTTTTGTTATCTTTTCACCATAAGGGAACCTTGATGCAAGACATGCATAAGATTGTTTTGTAGCTGTTGG
>DNOQ01000177.1 GCA_003501665.1 Bacteroidales bacterium
TGTTATGAAGACAAAACTTTTATTGATCGTTTTATTAATCCTGGCTCTGCCGGGGATCACCTGCAACCGTAACAATAACGACCAGGCATTCAAGGCTGACGTGATAGTCTACGGAGGGACCTCCGCTGCTGTCACTTCTGCAGTGCAGGCACACAGGATGGGGCAGACCGTAATAATGGTGTCTCCCGACAAACATCTCGGTGGTATGACATCTTCGGGCCTTGGCTTTACCGATACGGGCAACAAGGAGGTTATCGGTGGCCTGGCAAGGGAGTTCTATCAGCTTGTCTACCAGCATTACGATAAACCGGAAGCCTGGAACTGGCAGAAACGGTCGGAATATGGCAACAAGGGCCAGGGCAACCCCGCCATCGACGGCGAAAAGCGCACCATGTGGATATTTGAACCTCACGTTGCGGAAGCTTCATTCGAGACAATGATAAGCAGCAACAATATAACTGTTCACAGGGATGAGTGGCTCGACAGGGAAACCGGCGCCACAATGAAGAATGGGAAGATAATCTCATTCAGGACACTTAGCGGAAAGACTTACAGGGGAAAAGTGTTTATCGACGCTACCTATGAAGGGGATCTGATGGCTTCTGCAGGTGTCAAATATACAGTTGGCAGGGAAGACAAGNNACAACAGCCTGTACGGCGAGACCTGGAACGGGGTTCAGAAAGGAGTGTTTCACCACGGTCATTATTTCAAGGATAAGATCGATCCTTACATTATTCCCGGAGATCCCTCGAGCGGACTTCTTCCACGCATATCAGCCGAAACTCCCGGCGAGAACGGCACCGGCGACAACAAGGTCCAGGCTTACTGTTACCGGCTCTGCCTGACTCAGCACCCGGAGAACAAAGTGCCGGTAACAAAGCCGGAGGGTTACGACAGCTCCCGGTATGAACTTCTTGTCAGAGTGGCAGCAACAAGATGGAATGAGTTCTTTGCAAAATATGATGCAATCCCGAACCATAAGACCGATGTGAACAACCACGGACCTTTCAGTTACGACAACATCGGAATGAACTGGGACTATCCTGAAGCATCCTATGAGAGAAGAAAGGAAATACTTGAAGAACATATCAGCTATCAGAAAGGGCTGCTCTATTTTACATCCACCGACAAACGCCTGCCGCAATGGGTACGCGACACAATGTTGACCTGGGGCTATTCGCGTGATGAGTTTGCCGATAACGGATACTGGCCCTACAATATATATGTCAGGGAAGCAAGAAGGATGATTGGAAAATATGTAATGACTGAAAATGATGTCCTGTGCAAGCGGCCTGTTCCGGAACCGGTCGGCATGGGATCCTACACCATGGATTCACATAATATCCAGAGATATGTCACGCCCGAAGGTTACGTTCAGAATGAAGGCGACATCGGCGTACGCGCCCCCAGGCCCTACCAGATAAGCCTCGGTTCACTTCTTCCCCTCGAAGAGCAGTGCAGCAACCTTATTGTCCCGGTCTGTGTTTCGTGCACTCACATTGCTTTCGGATCTATAAGAATGGAACCAGTTTTTATGATCCTCGGACAGAGTGCAGCAACTATTGCATCTTTAGCCATAAAGAGCGGCAGAAGCATCCATGACCTGACCTGGGAGGAGGTAAGCAAACAGCTGCTGGCTGACGGTCAGATACTGGAATATCAGTAATATTTATACATCAGTTTTTAACTATTTTTAGTTCTTTAACTGCGCCGTATCAGGTTAAAAAAATATTTTTGCACGCTTTTAACTACCTGACCATGAACCGTAGGCTACTGACAGCTTTTGCAATACCCTTGCTTTCCCTCTGCACTATTTATGGTCAGACCGAACAGAATAACGCAGGGAAGAAGCCCTTGGTAATCGAAAGGATTATCTCAAATGTCAATTTCGACGGTGTCCGGGATGAGGATTTCTGGAACGACTCCGAGCCCATGCCGATGGATTGCGTTTGATGCAGGCATTCAGAAAGATGCAGTTCCGCCCAGACCCGATCAGGAGCCGATGAACCTGAGCTGGAATGCATTCTGGGATGTGATGACAAATCATATTCTTGGCATCAAAGCTCTGTTCATGTTTGATACAAAGCTGTCGGTGAACGCATTCATTCAGTACAATACAGACTACGACGGAATAATAACCAATTTCAGAATAAGGTATAACCCAAAGGAAGGCAATGATCTCTACATGGTATTCAACGAAGACGGCAATACGGATCTTTACAGGGAATTGCCATATCTGCCTGTATATAATTCAAGAACTGTAATGTTGAAATACACTTATACATTTAACCTCTGATAGCGATTCCTTAATCCATTGATTATTTGATTCAAAATTCCCGGCATTAATCAAAAACAGCATCTCGTGTTTGAACTTCGAAGCAGGGATAAATGGAAAATAAGCATCTGTTTTGCATAAAGTTGCTTTCGCGGTTCTCTATCGATGAACTCTCAAACCTATGGATTTGAACCTGTCAAAAACAACCTATTAGCCCGCAAAGATGTCTTTCAATGTGCAACCTGTAATACAAATTACCAGTAGCGGTTTGCCGGAAAACCGGATAAAACTTATTCGGTTAACCCGGGTTTTTTTACCAGATCTCCTATATTTACTCCAATCGATATCTCATGGTTGTTGTAAACATTAAGCGCCACTGATGAAGCAATATTGAAGTTATATGAGAATTTTATCCCTTTTGCAATATTTGCTCCAAATCCAAAACCCCAGATCCCGGGATCCCTGAAAGCAAGACTACCCCAGATATTATCCTGATACGATATCTTTGAAGCCATACCAATCTGACTTGTAATGAATTTCCCTCCTCTTAAATATATCAGAGGACTAATATCCCAGCGATCATTTATGGAATAGGTATATGCAGCGTGTATTTGATAATTTGCAAGAGGCTTATATGTTACATCAACTTCACTGTATTTCGCATCACCAAAATTAATATTAGCAAACATAATCCCTGCTTCGATCCCTTTGAACAGGTAAAGGGCAGAAAAATCAGACATAAACTTAAGCCTTGAAGACACATCCTGCTGGATCATTACAGGGTCAATATTGTATTTCGGATCGTTATAATAATCGCTGAAATTGATCCTGTTATTATAAACTCCAGCCGAAAGAGCCATTAGCACTTTATGTTCGCCTGCTATTTTGACACTGTACGAATATGTACCCATAATATAAAGCTGATTAAAGATGCCCGCCTTGTCATATGTGATCTTTCCTCCAAAGGCAGCGTTTGTCATAAGCATATCGCTATATGACAATCTCATGGTTTTAGGTCCGCCGTCTATCCCGCTCCAGTCCGATCTGAAGCTTGTAAAAAAACTTCCCGGATTGAAATGACCCGCATAAGAAGAGGAGAGCGAATATTTATCAAAAAAATAGTTATCTGAAATAGGCATTTGCTGGGCAAAAATTACCTCCTGAATTAGAATTGAGACCAATAATATTATTACTATTTTCTTCATGATAAGAATTTCAATGCCCTATCTTACAATATTTACAGTACCGGTAACAGATCCCTCAGTTTCTGTTTTTATAATGAAATAATATGCCGCAGGAGGCAGGTTGACACCGTTTGAAGTACCATCCCATTCATTATGGTAATCCGGGGATGAAAAAACGAGTTTTCCCCATCGGTTATAAACCTTTATTTCACATTCCCCGAAAGAATCCAGCTCGGGGATCTCCCAATAATCATTAAATCCGTCATTGTTCGGAGTAAACAGGTACATAATGTTCTCATGTGTCGATATTACTTCAACTGTAATTTCATTTTCAGCGGCGTAATAATTTTCATTCCCCTGTTGCCAGGCTCTTATATTTGCATTTCCGCGTGACATTCCTGTTAGAGTTGAACCGTCTACCCGGGCTATATCCGGGTCCCTGGTTTCAAAGGAGACCGGAAGTCCTGATGTAGCAACTGCATCAAGTTCATAAGTTTCAGCAACCAGGAGTTTATCAGGATAAGAAGTAAATGTTATTATCTGTGGAATCATTGTTATCGTCAGGATTCCTGAAAAATAAGTAATATCATAACAATTATCATTACCTCCTGATACTGTGATCACATAATCGCCTGCCGGAGAATCTGAGGCAGCATCGGTGCCAGCCAAAGGAGGTGTATCCAGAACTGCAAAAGTTTCACCGTAAACGAATCCTGAGCAGGTAAAGGTAAGCGCCGGAATTGCTTCAAGGTAAGGTTTCGATTTATTGTCGGCAGTTATGGTCAGGTGAGCTTTGGTCACCGTAATATTTACCATTTTATTTTCAGCAGGGCTGAAATTATTGTTTCCTGACTGGCTGGCAATGATATTGGAACTACCGGCGCCCCTGATATTGATTCTACCGTTAATTACTTCAGCAACCGAAGTATTATCACTGCTATAAGTAACTGNNGGGAATGTAATTACCTGGGAGGCTTTGTTTATGGTGAGTATTTGAGTTACATCAGGAGCCGGGTTATAGTTCTGATTCCCCGGTTGTGATGCTGTTATTAATGAATTGCCGGCATTTACTATATAAATGATCCCTCCATTTATTGTGGCAACATTGGTATTTCCTGAAGTGAATGTTATATTAAGTGAAGAACTTGCTGTTGCCGGGACACTAAAATCGGGGTCTCCGTAAGTCCTGGGAACGAGTTCACCGAAAGTAATTGTCTGATCCGCCTTATTCACGGTAAGAGAGGCGGTGACATCAACAGCCGAATAGTAAAGATTATTACCTGCCTGTGAAGCTGTGATTACAGTTGTTCCGGCACCTGCTATATGAACTGTTGCTCCAGAAATTGTTGCGACTGCCGGATTATCAGTTGAATAAGAGACTATTAATCCTGAAGATGCTGTTGCACCAAGATTGAAATCAGTATCCCCGTATATTTTTATACCGGGTTCCGGAAATGTAATTGTCTGATCAGCCTGATATACAGTCAGAGTCCTTATATATCTGGCTGGAGCATAAGTCCCGTCCCCGTTCTGCATAGCGGTAATATCAGCTGTTCCTGTTGAATTTGCGTTTAGTAAGTTACCGCTGATTGTCGCCACAGTTGAATTTGAACTAGTAAAGGTCACAGGTAATCCGCTCGATGCGGTTGCTGCGAGGGTAACAGCCGGGGTTCCATATGTCATCACAGGCAGCGCATTAAATGAGACAGTTTGAATAATGAAATCTACCGGCTGGTCAACAAATGTTGGCAGTAAACCTCCCGATTCGGATGTTACATCTCCCTGGGTATAAGAAATAAGAACAATCTCACTACCTGTAAGTGGCGTTTCAAGAGTCACTATGACGCTATAAGGATCACCCGGCTTTAATGAAACAGCACTGATAGTTACCGGTATACCATTTACTTTTACTATAAACTGATCCTCTTTTCCTGTCGGATCAGCCATGGGTTTATCGAATTGTATCTCAATATTTCCGCTTTTGGCAGCAAGCAGAAAATTAGGAATTCCCGGAGGACTGACATTTATTGTAATTGCACCCGGAGATGAATCCCCCGTATTATCATGAATATAAAAGCTGAAATTTCCAACACCATTTCCGGTAGCCCCGTCGGCGACATAAATCAGATTCAAATCCGGATCGGTAAGGGTTGAAGGTACAGAGGTTATCTGACTTCCTCTTGTACCTGCATTATACTGATATAAAGTTCCATGCGAAGGCAGGGTAATTATTCCAGCAATCTTTGTACTTGCATCACCACCATTAAATTGAAGCCTGATCACACTCTCTTCTTCCTGTTCAGTCCAGATTGTCTGGGGAACTGCTGAAATAGGAGGAGTTGCACTTGTGGTAAAACGATAGATCTCTGACCATGTGGTCCCCGTGGAATTTGTTGCAAAAACCGCCCAGTAATAGGTCATATTAAGAGCAAGGTCTGAAATATCGTAATTGGTGCTTGTTCCTGTATTATGATCAAATGACCCGCTGATATCCGAGTTGGTTGATATTTTCAAAGTATAATAATTAACATTGCTGGAGCTTGTCCATTCAAACTTCTGGGAGGTTCCTATGATACCATTATTTGCCGGATTTACCAGCTTTGGTATTCCGGGCTCTGGCAGATTGATGTTCTTTGTAAGATATACCCCATCGTAAACAGCTGAAGAATTCATTGTATAGGTTGAACCGGACGGATGGAAAAGTATAGCTTGCTCAGATGATATTGCTGTGGAATTATGGTAAGCATATTGAATCCCTGAAGTTCCGCTTGAATTTTCTATCCCTATTGAGACAGAACTTCCATGCGATCTTGCTGATGTATTGTCGATAATGCTTCGGTACTGAATCTGAATATTATTTGAACCCTCATATAATATCACTGTGAAAGTGCCCATAAGTACTGTGCTGGAATAGAATCCCATATTGGCCCACTGTATGATACATTTCCGGTTTGGCGATGCGCCTATTGTTGTATATAATATTTTTCCTGAAGGATTTATTACTATATCATCCCAGAAAGCAGCAATAAAGTTATTTGGTGTTGATGGTGACGGGATAGGATCTTCAGTATAGTCGTTGGAGCCTGAACCAAATATTACAAGTCCGTTTGATGTAACATAAAAACGATTGTATATGTTCCCGTAGAAAGTAAAATTAAACCCGATATTTAAAGGACCCCATGAACGGTCATCATAATAGCCTTCAAAGACAACTGTTCCGGGATAAGTTATTTCGGGTGGCTGAGCCTTAATAACATTACTTGTAAGAAACAAAAGAAACAATAGTATATACCTGAATTTCATTATATTATAATTTTAACTTATATGGTATGACGGAACCACACTTAATTGAAAATTATGTTTCTTTATATTTGAGTCTCTGGTCAATTATGTGGGTTTCATAATATAAATAATTCAGTTAATTTTTGACTATCACAGCTTTCCCTGTAAACTCTGTGATTTTATCGATAAGCGATTGCCCTTCCTGCCCCGATATCAGATTTTCTGAGTGTATTAATATTGTTGATTCCGGTTTAGCAAAGCTCCTCCATTCACTGAAGTCAGCTGAATAATCCCCAATGTTTTCAGAAGTAATATTTATTTCATCAAATATTATTGATCCTGGTTTTGTGAGAACATAAAGATGAATTTCATCATACTGAGACTCCTTTAATTTATTTGCAATAAACTTCAGCGGATTTCCTTCATCGGGCAAAGTGATCACTACCTGCCCGGGATCAGTACTTTTAATGTTCCCTGCCACATTTTCAACAAGAGGATCAATTACAATAAGACTGGCGGCTTGTCCAGAGAGATAAAAAGTCGAAAGAAAAAAGACAAAGAGGCTTAAAGCGCTTATTTTCATTATTTTATTATAATATCTCATAATCACTCGATTCTTGATTAGGTTATATTTCAGAACTTTGATTCTGTTAAAAGGTGCAACAAAATTTTAAGCCTGCCTTTTTTTGCATCTTATTACTGATCGGTCAGATTATTAACGCTGATAAGTAACCTATAATTATGTGTACCTCAAAAAAATAACACTGAAAAATCTTATTATTAGTTATAAGACTATCGGCAATCATGAATAAGACCATCAATTTTTATTATTTAACCCCTCTTCCCTCCAGATAGTTATCGGGATCCCCCCAGGGAGAGGAGCTCACAATGGTAGTTATTCATTTCCCAGGGGGAAAGAAGAATGGAACTCTACCGGTAATATTAAAATTCAATAGCTCAGGTTAAGAACTGTAGCCATACTGTGAATAACTTTTTTCGACGGACGAAAAAAAAATTACATTTGAACAATATTTTTGCTCCACAAGAGTTTCATTTGCTGTGAAAGAATATTCTGATATTGAGATTATTGAGTGTTTACGTAACCGTCAGAGTTATGTGGTTCATTATCTGTCGGAAAGGTACCTGCCCATGATAAGGCTTATGGTCATTCAGCTTGGAGGTGATCAGGAAGATGCAAAGGATATTTTCCAGGAAGGCCTTATGATATTACTTGAAAAGATTGATAACAAGGAATTTGCACTAACTTGTAAATTCAAGACATTCCTTTATTGTGTATGCGAAAACCTCTGGAAATCAATTATATCCAAGCGTCATGCAGCTGAAAATTACTTTGCCAGAAGAACCGAATCTGAAGACGAAAAAGATTTTTCCGAAGTAATGGATAATGATTTACGCAGGAAAATATTCTTAAATGTATTCGATACACTTGATCCTGTCGGTAAAAATATCCTGAAGCTATACTGGGAAGAGATTCCGCCCCAGGAAATTGCCGACAGACTTGGATATTCATATGGTTATGTAAGGAAAAAGAAATGTGAAGCACAGGCTGAGCTGACAGAGAAAGTGAAGAGGCATCCTGATTATAAGAAGGTTATTGATTCGGAAACTGTGACCAGAAGGATTGTATGTTAGAGTAAGGTATACGGAGTGAAAAACAAAAGGTAAAAGATACCCGGCGACAAATGAAAGGATTGGATAAAAACAATAACCATAATTCCAGTCAGACGACAGGGCATAATTCATGGGATGATCCTGGTTTTGAGATGCTTCTGACTCCTACAGATATTGCCCTGTTTGGAGAAATAAGTGATTTTATGAGAGGGCTGTCCGATATTGAGGATGTAAAAAGCGATCCTGCTTACTCTATTAAAAACGATGAGGTTAAAGTGATGATTTCAAATTATCCGAAAAACTCCTTACAGTATATGGAAAATGAAAAATTCATCCATGAAAGCTTTGCAGAAGCAATACAGGAAGAAAAGTTGAAAAAGGAGATCGCTCAGATAAAACATGAGATAAGCAAGAACAACCTGAATGATATTTCTTCGGAGTTGGTTAAAGATTGGCAGGAAAAGAGACGGAGGAACAGAATCAAAGATTTGAAAACAGAGGAAAACCGGAACTTCATTACCAGGGCACTTGAAGAGAAGAAAATTAGTCGTAAAATAAGATCAGAAGAAAGGAAGAGGAAAGGATTGAGCAAATCTCTGATAACCAGGTATACTTCATTGGCAGCCGCTGCAATTATCGGGGCTGTCTTCCTGATAGGATCGCTTCTCCCCTCCAGCGATCCTCAAAAGATCTTCAGTAAATATTATGAACCATTCTATGCGATTTCATCAGTAACCCGGGGCTCAGGTACAGGTGAGAATGAAAGTTTGACCAACGCTGTAGGTAGCTATAAATCGGGCGATTACCAGACTGCAGCCACAGGATTCTCTGAGGCAGTGTTTAACGAATCAGAATCTTATTCTGCCAGATTTTACCTGGGTGTCACCGAGATTGAACTGGGAAATTATAACAAAGCCATTGATCTGCTTAGCGAAGTCATGAGCCGGCCGGGGGAATATGCCAAAGAGTCAACATGGTATCTCGGACTTGCTTATATTAAATCAGGTAATAAGGTTAAAGCATCAGAATGTTTTGAACTTCTTGCCCGGTCGCCAGGCTTTTACAGCGACCGTTCTGTAAAGATCTTACGCCGCCTGAAATAGAAAATCAGGAACACAGCAATAATTATCACACCTGCAGTTATAATAATTAATCCCGGAGCTCCGATATGGCGCGTTATTGGCGCATGGTCGCCGAGGACTTCGTATGCTGCCCAGAAATATGGGCTCGAATATGCAGGCGAAGACGTTTTTAAGTACCAGAGCTTGGCAAGACGCATGGCTTCATTCTTATGCTTACCCTTTGAAAGATTATAATAAAATTGCGTAATTATTGTTGCACTTACCTCATCATTGACCTCCCATTTGGTCCTGATTACAGATGAGGCCCCTGCAAGGATGAATCCGCGGGCAAGGCTCATCAGTCCCTCACTATGGTACATGGTGCCGGTACCCGAGTTGCAGGCGCTGAGAACGACCATAGGTGATTGTATCCTTATGAGGCTGATCTCATAATTATAAAGCTTACCATCTTCCAGAGTATCGTTGTGTGTATCGAACATCATGTAAGAAAATCTTGAATCAGTAGTATCTGACACAGAATGCATAGCCATGTGAAAGACAGCAGGGCGATTCAGCGCCTGTCTGAAGTTGGTTTCGGTAGCCTGGTTGCCTGTAAATCCTTTGCCCCTGAACCATTTGTAAATAGATCCGATCTCAATAACTGCACCATTGAGTTCGTTAAATGCCATTCCGGATCTGTTATCGTCACTGTAATCGGGTGTAAAAGATAACACCTCCTCCACCCGCGGAGTCTGGAGGCCTTTGCTGAAAATCAGTGATGAAGAGTACCCGTACGAGACAGTGTAATTGTATATAAGATATTGAAGTCTTTCATAATCTGTCTGATACGGTTCTGGTCCGCTCATCAGGAATGCATCAAAGGGGAGCCATGCTATCTCTTCGTCAGGAATGATAATAAGCTTTTTACCAGCGAAATCCTTTTCCATTGGCTTCACCAGGTTCTCGTACATGTAAGACAGGGCATCTGTATGGTCCCTGAATTTAGAATTCGCAGATAGTTGATCAGTATTCCTGATTATTTCAGCATTTTTAAAAAAAAGTGAATCGAGCCTGGTCTCATAAAATTCAAAATCATTTCTGGTAATCAGGAAGGTATAAAGATTTCTTGTCCCGTTATTGTATTGATTTGAGAGCAGATAATCAACAACAGTTTCATCCCGGTGAAGATGTCTTTGTATCATGGTCAGAGAGACAGGTTCAGTTTTCAGAATCAGTTCGCGATACTGCGGGAACTCTTTGTTTATTTTATCCGTTATTCTTTCTTTTTCACGGTTCATATCAAAGAGGGCATCCTTCCAGAGGGAGATCCTTGTGCTGTCAGGACTGGTTTTTCTGGATTCCTCAATTATCAGATTGTTATAGGCCGCAATACTGCCGGTGAGCCTGTTCTGCTTTGCTATTGTAGTGTCATGGACAGCAGCGGAATACAGCAAATTATTTTCGGTGATCTCATTTTGAAGAACCGCAGATTTGGCTTTCTGGGAAATACTGTAAATTTTCTCTTTCACCTTAATGTCGCCGGTCAACGTATATAATGTACTTGCCATGTGAACGGCAAAAAGGTAGGTCTCTTTTTCGTTCTCAGAAAGATAAATACGGCTGTCTTCTGTAAAATAATTATTCCTGATGTTGTCGATTAAGTGCAAAGCCAGTTCAATAGTTTCGAGACTTTTAGTGATTGTATTAAGTTTTAAGGTTTTGTCATTCTGCTCATTTGCATAGAGTTCAAGCGCACGGGCTTTGCTTTTAAGGTTATCGAGAAGCCGGATATCGAAAAGTGAGGAATCGATTTGAGGGTTTGAAAAGATATCCATATTATCAAAATCGTTCACAACTGCTATCAGGGATTTCTGATAGTACTCCAATGCAGACCTGAAATCAGCCTGTGCCAGGTAATCATCTCCGAGGTGCTTCAGGGATAATGCTACAAGAGAATGTTTTTCTCCATAGTTTTTTCGACAGATGGATAATGCTTTCCTGTGAATTTCAAACGCTTCGGCATTTCTTCCCGCGGAACGTAAAAAAAGACCGTAATCAAAATAGACCTCAGCCGATCTGTAATAATCCTCGCCAAATTTTTCATTCATTTTGTTTATTGATCTGGTAAAATATTCTTCAGCAAGGTTTAAGTTACCGGTTTGTGCATAAGCTTTGGCAAGGTTCAGAAATGTCAGTTCAATTTCCGGTAAATGATTATTCAGCTTCAAACTGGCACTTTTTACAAGGTTTTCCAGCGCTGAAGCATAATCCCGCATCTCATAATAAATTATTCCGAGATTTAAATAGGCTGTTGAAAGGCTGAGTAAAACGGATTTATCCAGGTTTTCAAGGTTTTGGAATAACCTGATCGCCTTTTCAAGGAATTCAATCGCAGTCGAATATAATCTCCGATAAGTATAGATCCTGGATTTATTATTATAAATAGAGGCCAGTTCCTTATAGTTCTCTTTTATATTTGGGGTAAGGTTTTCAGACTTGTTAAAATAGTCT
>DNOQ01000095.1 GCA_003501665.1 Bacteroidales bacterium
ATAAAAATATGCCCCGGTATGCCAGGATAAGTGTTGCTCCAATTGGGGGAATCACATACCTGCCTTATTTCTCACTTACCAGGAATGATGAGGTCAACGCAGAATCTTTTGAAGAAAAAGCCAAAATAGCTATTGAATACTATAACAGGACAATAATTGCCCTTAACCAGATCAATACATTGTATTTTATCGGGAACAGGGGAAATACCAATCAGGAGGAATACGCTGTAGGAGGCCAGGAGCAGAAGAATAAAGCTCATTTTCTGGAACTGGCAGGAGCCCTTGCAATCCTTGATTTCTGTAATGAGATCAACTCACTTAAACCCACAACCCAGGTTAAGGAGTTTGGTATTGAACATGATACTAATACCATTTCATTTACAGATCTTAATATCGGAAATGCGAAAATGATCTCCCCACCATTGACAAAATTTAAACTTTTTACGGAGTATCTTAATAAAGGATTATCGAGATCTCTGAATGTATCGCGATGGACAAAAAGTAATATCAGACTGGTAAGAGGCAATAAGCAATCATTATTAGACAGCAATTATTTTAAAAGCGCTGAATACAGGACACAGATCCAGCCCTTTAACGATTATTTTGATGAATGGCTACGGGAAATGAGGGAAAACAAACCTCTTTTCAGTCCTTTTGAAGAAATAACTGCCGATAATGCCCTTGAGCTTGTTAAAGGACAGACACCAAAGGGAAATAAAAGCTTTAAAGCACTCGATATTCAGAACTGTTTACTTACCGACAACATCTCAATCAGGAACAGAGGAAAAAAACATACGATGCTGATAAAGATGTTTGGAAGATCAACAGACAAAGTATTATCTAAAAGAAACTTAGTAATCCGCTGAACAATGTCAAAGGTATTCAGATTACACGAAGGACAGGACGGAACAGGCTGGTTCAACAGCAATCCCGTTTCGAAAAATCAACTTCGGACGATTAAGACAGAAGGCAAAGATGTCGCCACATCAATACCCAGCCCTTTCGCCAGAATTGATCTGGTTAAATCAGCATTCCGGTGGGTGGCAGATAACGGAATAAATGGTACAACAGCACAGCATAAGCTGGTGTCGGATGCCCTCGATGTGGCGCAATTGTTCTTTCTTTATCCCAAATATAAAGGTAAGTATAAGATTATATCATGGAATCCGGCTGAACGGTTTACATCACTTGCAGATGATATAAATGTGAAGCACTCAGCATTTTCTGAAACACTTAAGGTATATTGGGATCAGGATGCGAATGTATATAATTTCAATAAAGTCAGAAGGTTATATTTTATTCTTAATAATTCCAATCATGTTATCGGTGGAACTTCCCCTGCAACACTCTTTTTTTCAGCCCCGGATGCAAGAGAAGCAACATCGGGTTTGAATATTACATGCGGACATGATATTTTATTTGATGATGAATATGCTTCCCTTGCGGAGCGGGATGACAAATCATTTATTGAGTATATATTTCTCTTATCCAGGCAACCGGGATTTGCCGATCAGTTCCCTGAGGTTTACTCATATCTTACCGAAGTCTTTAAAAGCCTGGATCAGGAATTAAGTTCAAAAATTGCAGCTCTTCCTGCATCTGAACTGGATGGATACCTTCCATGCCCGGTAATGGATAATGATATGAATACATGTGAGGTTCTGGGGATTAAGCTGGGAGTTAAAACGGGTGATCCGTATGAAATTGAACGGGGAAGTGATTTCGTTATTAAGCCTGAACTGCCGGTTAATGGTTTAAAGCCGCTGGTTCTGCCATATCACAGGTTTGCCCATCGATGGGCATATACGTCCACCAATGTCCTCTGGGATCCCAATAACAGAGTTCCTTATAAAAATGATAAAATGTACGGCTTGTCCAGGCTGCCGGTCCAGGGTGACAATTATCCATGGCTTACGGTCGGAAATTTACTGGAGGATAAGATTATTGAACTTCCATATACCATTGACGGGAAAAAATTTGAGACTTGCGGATCTGAAAAACACTTTCTGCCGTTGACACCGGAATTTTTTAAGTACTTTAAATCAGAGAATGTGTCTAAATACCTCAGCATAACAAATCTGGCGGGAGGCGGAATTGAGGCAAAACTAAATATACCGGTATCCGGAGGCACAGTGATTCTTAAAAAATCATATCACAGGGAAGATATTGTTAAGGTTGAAATGCATATGGCAATACTACCATATATTACGTCATCTCATTTCGAAATAGATTACACACTCGGTATTCAGGATAAAAGATTTAACAGGGACAATGAATTGTCGGTTGAATGCTATAAAAGAGGAGAAAAGATATCCATTGGCAGTCCGGTCGTCAGAAAACAGGGTGAAGGTAACACAATAAAGAGCACTTACCATAAAGCCGGATACTTTGACGCCATAAGGATTAGCAGCGATCCCGCAGCCGGATTTATCGTGCCCCTGATGTTTGAAAGTCAACCAAATCAGCAAATCTCATTTGCAATAGATTTTGGTACAACAAATACTCATATTGAGTATAAATATGGTGTAACAGCTGAAAGGACGCTTGATGTGAATATCGAACATCCAATGTGGCAATCCCTGATTGACAGGTCGAAAGGAGAAACAAAAGAGATTGCCGATGATAATAATTATGAACGTGAACTGTTTCCCTATCAGTTTAGTGCAACGGAAAAGGACAAATTCCCGTTCAGGACCGCACTGACGTATAATCAGAATATAAGCTTCATTGAACCGATTGATGTCTTTACTCATACAAATAACTTTTTCCTTTTCGAAAGAATACTTAACCCTACATATCTTCAGCTGCAGACAAAGCTGAAGTGGAGCAATTATTCCAGACCTGAAGATAAAATACTTGTGGAGAGTTATATAGAGGGTCTGATGTATATTGTATTGTATAAGACACTTCTGCTCAACGGTGATCCTCAGAAAACCAAAATAACATGGTTCTATCCGGTCAGTATGGATGCCTTCGAACAGGGTATATTTTTCGAGGTATGGCAAAAAGCATATAAAAAGATATTTAAAACCGGAGATACAAAATATGTCCGGGCAGTTCCGGAAAGTACAGCGCCATACCTGTTTTACCGTACAGAATACCCTGGTCTTAGTCTTTCAATTGATATCGGGGGAGGTTCATCAGACATTGCAGTCTTTAAAAATGCCAGTAATTCACCTGAATTCATTTCCTCATTTAAGTTTGCAGGTAATGCAATTTTTGGCGACGGATTCCCGTATGGAGCATTTGCCAACTCCTCTGACAATAATGGTTTTGTAAGAGTATACAGGTCAGGCATAGAAAAGGCACTAAACAAAGGAACCCAGAGATGGGAAATACTTACGGATATTCTGAATAACAGAAAGGACTCTGCAGATTTCAGCAGCTTTTTATTTTCTCTTGAAAATGAGAAAGATATTATCTTCAATTACACCGATTACCTTAAACAGAATAAAAAGCTTAAGCTGCCGATACTCATTTTCTATGGTGCAATTATTTATTATTCAGCAAATCTTTTATTAAAACAGGGTACCGGAGAGATACCGCTTAATATTCTGTTCAGCGGAACCGCCTCAAAGACGATTAGGATTATTGATACAAAGCCGGGTAATCCAAATATTTCAGCTTTGTTCAGGTATTTTCTCAAAAAAGTAACGGGGATTGACAGAACTGATATAAGGATCGCTCTTTCTGATAATCCAAAGGAAATAACCTGTAAAGGCGCTCTTAAAGCTGATCTTGATGAAGATCTGATTAACTGCCCGATTGTTTTCTGGATAGGAGGAAACGACAATTCAATCTGGAGCAAAGCTCTGGATAAAAATGCGGATATAGCAATGACACCTTATTACAGGGATCTGGATTCAGGAAATAACAAATCCCTGATAGAAAACTCTGTAAATCATTTCTTTGATCTGCTTGATGATTACTTCAGGGCTGTAAATATTGAAGCAGATTTCGGTATTGATAACTCAGCCTATCTGAGATTCACTCAAATGCGATCGGCAAATATCAGGGATTTTCTGGAGCAGGGTCTTCAGGCATTTTATAAATCTCCCGCCAAACATATCGAAGAAACCTTATTCTTTTATCCGTTAATAGGCATACTGAACAAGCTTGCCCTTGAACTGGCAAATACCCGTAATCAATGAAAACACCTTTCTGTTGCTGTATTCATGTTCTGATCTTGATTAATTGGATATGGGGTATATCAGGATTCTTACTGGGATTGGCGGCAGGTGCTTTCTTGATCTTTTTATATTCCCGTTACAGCATTTACTCAATTCTTGAAACTGAGAAAAATAAGTATCTCAACGATCTGAAAAAAGATGCAGATAATAATATATTATATGGAAAATTATTTAAATATCTCGGGATCGTAAAGGTTTTGAAGAAGCGGAAGAATGAAAAACAGGAACAGATCATTGCCAGGAACAGGACAATTTTTCAACTGAAAGAACAAAATGAAGAATTATTTGAGGATATTGAACTATTGAGGAAGAGGCTGATGAATCAACGGATCAGAAAAGAAAACCTGACATCCCCGGGTGAGGTGAATAATAGTATCGAACCGGATCTGATAAGGAAGCCTGAAAATTCTTCAGAAGTTTATTTTACAATTCCCGAGAGTGACGGAAGTTTTAAGATCATAAATTCAAAATATTCAAAAGGTATCGATTGCTTCTATAAAATAACTCCTGATAAAAGCGGCCGGAAAGGGGCATTGCACTTTCTGCCGGGCGAATATGATATGAGAGCCCTGGAAAATATCGACTATTATCTGCATCCTGTTTGTGAAATCCAGAATATTTCCAACAGGGCAACCGCAAAAAGAATCGTTATGACTGATACCGGTCGTGTGATAAGGAGAAACGATTCCTGGCAGATTGAAGAGAACAGAAAAGTCAAAGTCAAACTTGTTTAATCATGGTACTTCTTCAGATAATTACTGATTCCCTGAACAGTCTTCAGACTGATATACGGTATATTAATCCGTGGTTTATCACTGAAATTTTGCTCATTAGCAGTGTAATTATCTGGCAGTTATTTCTTTCAGGGAAAATATATATCCATACAAAGCAGTTAAAGGGGATATTCAAATATCCTTTAAAGGTCAGAAACGGTTATATAGACAGGAAGGACCTGAGTAAAAAAGAAAAAACGATCGATGATATTGTATTTGTTAATGATGAAGGGAAAGCACCAGATGATCTGCAATCCGGTGAGGATTTTGTTAAAATATCAGTCACTGAAGCTTTTGGATCAGAAATAATTATAAGGATCAGGGATTATATCAATACATATCTGCTGAACAATTACGGTGCGGCAGTGAATTTCAGTATTATAAAGGATTTCATTGACCGCGAGACCGATGTAAAGGATGAAGAGATATCTCATTCATTACCAACGCCGTTATACCTGGGTCTGGCATCCACTATGATCGGTATCATCTGCGGACTTTTTGCAATGCCGGCTCTGGACGGGGGCCGTTTTGGCGAGGGTATTGATGCACTGATCAATGGTGTCAAACTGGCGATGCTCGGAAGCCTTTCCGGTCTGACATGTACTACGATCCTGACTTCATTTCACTACAAAAGTGCCAGAAAGTCCTTACTGAAAGATAAGAATAACCAGATCTCCTATTTACAGGCAAAACTGCTTCCCGAGCTTATCAAAGCTGAAGATACCGGAGTCGCCGGATTAAAAGGCAGTTTAGACAGATTTGCAAGAATTGCGACCGATATTTCCGGAAATATACTTAAGGCCGCAGATCAGACCGGAAGTAATATCCTCTTACAACAGGATGTTATCCGGCAGGTCGCTAATCTTGATATATTGAAAATATCGGAAGCAAATCTTGAACTGTTCAGGCGTCTTGAAAATAATATGGCCACATTTGAGAAATTCTCCGGATACATATCAGATATGAGTCGGATCTCAGAAAATCTGAAGGATTTCGCCGGCCGGACAAGTAATATAGATAATATTATCAATCAGATTAATCAATCTCTTCAGGATAATATCCGGTTATCTCAGTTCCTGACTTCACATTTTGAAAAAATTGAAATTTCAGGTATTAATGCCCTGAAAGCTGTCGATCTGGCAAATTCAAGTTTCAATGAAGCAATAGAAAAACTGGAAAATGAGATCAGCAGGAGGGAGACAATACTTAATAATGCCGCCATTGATGCCGATAAAAATATAAAAGATGTTATTGAAAATTTACACGATGCTGTAAATAACAGAATAACCTTAATGAACAAAAATGAGGCTGATTTTGAAACAAAACTGGCCGAGATTTATCTGGATATAAGCAGGAAATTTCAGGAGATTGGAGATGAGTATATCAGAGGATTCCAATCGGTTTACTCAAATTCAGTTCCCCGTTTTAAACATCTGGATAAGCTCGACCATCTCCCTGAAATAAAGGAATCAGTTTCAGCTAACATTGAAGGCATAAACAAACTGATAAGTTCTGTAAACAGTCTTACTGAAACTCTTTCAAACAATGATGTCCTGAAAAAGCTTGATTTGATTGAAGAACACCTCCGCAAACGGAGGTCAGGGATAATTTATCGTAAAAGTTTGTCTGTAGCATCTGAAGGTCGCCAGGTGAATTTATGGAAGAGATTTCAAAAGCAGGTCAGGTTGTTCAGGCAGAACCTAAAGCGATCAAAAACATGAAGAAAAATAATATTTTCTGGATTGGTTATTCTGACCTTATGACCAGCATGTTTTTCATTATGCTGGTTTTATTTGTGGTGGCAATAGGATATCTGCTGGTTAAAAATGATGAAAACAGGGAGCTGATAGGGGAACTCACAATACGGGAAAAAGGTTTATTACAGGAAACCGAAAGACTGCAGAAACTATTGAATCTTGAGGAACAATTTAAACCTCTGATAAATGACGATAGTTTCCATTACTTGCCTGACTGTAAGAAATTCATAGTAAAAGACTTAATGGGGATAGAAATTTTTGATCCAAATCAGGTGCGGATCAAAAAGGAGTATATTGCCCGGACTATCAGAGTAGGGGAGAAAATTGATTCTTTTCTTAATGAATTAAGTAAACAGAATAAAGGTTTTTCATATCTGCTGGTTATTGAAGGCAACATGGCAAATGATTATTATGATCCGAAACATGTTGACAGACCTGATTTTTATATCAGGAGTTATTCCCGTGCCCTGGCTGTTTATAACCTCTGGCTTCGTGAAGGGATTAATTTCAGAAAATATGATGTTGAAGTGATGATCTGCGGCAGCGGATTGAATGGATTGTGCCGCGATCCTGTTGAAGAAAATAATAAAAGGTTTTCAATTCAGATAATTCCTAAGGTATCGAAATAATTCAGGGGCACAGGGGCGCAGGGGCACAGAGGCGCAAGGGCCCGAGGGCGTTACGGTATTACGGCATTACGGCATTACGGCATTAATGTGTTACGGCGTTAAGGCATTAAGGCACAGAGGCGCAACGGTTCACCGGACTCACTCCGGTCATGATCTGCTGAGTTCCTTTGCAACAGCTTCTGCAAGTCCCCGCATATATCCTATTGCAAACAGGTTCCCAAGAGTTGTATAACCGCCTCTCATCCCGGCCTCAATTTCAGTTGCCATTACCGGCACATGATCGGGTCTCATCGGTCCGTCAAAACCAATCTCTATATAAGCTTTCATTGCCTCATACATATCGATATCCCCCTCGTCATGAAAGGTTTCCGTGAAATGAGTACTCGGTTTGACCCCGCTCAGATCCTTTACATTTCTGAAGTGGACGAAATTGATAACATCTCTTCCCCATTTCCTGACCAGGCCGGGAATATCAACAAGATCCGGCATGCCCATGTAGTTTGCCTGGCACATAGTAATGCCATTGCAGGGTTTCGGATACATGGCCAGAAGGCGTTCATGACCGGCTACCGTATTCATTATGCGTGAGATTCCCTGAATGACATCTACCTGTGGATCATCAGGATGCATTGACATTCTCATACCTGTTTTTTCAGCTTCCGGCATAACTGCTTTCACAAAATACTCCAGAGTGTTCCATAAGTGTTCTTTTGAGATCTCGCCATATTCAGTCAGCGGAGCCGGTTTCATCACCTCATAATCGAATTCCAGCATCAGGGCACCTCCCCTGCCCGGACGTTCTTTATTCGTTCGTGCCCAGCTTATTACAGGCATCCAGTTATAGCAGATGATATCAACATCACCATACTGTTTCAGATTTTTCATGAATGTTATGAAATTTGAGATCTCTTCGTCGCGGCCTTCAAGCCCAAGCTTGGTTTTGGTTCCGAGCGAAGGAGGGCCTTCAACAACATACCATTTTATTCCCTCTTTATCCCATGCAGCTTTAGTGGCTTTTATGACTTCAGGGTCCCATGGATTAAGTCCCTTTTTCCACTCCACTCCTGATACTGCATAATTAACAGCCAGTTGTTTTGCAAACGGAACTTTTGGTGATGTCGGACCGTTCAGAAATGCAAATTTGATCCCGCCGTCTTTTACATATGGTCCCGGTTCCGGACCGGAACTCTTATCTTTATAAGTTGATTGTGTACAGGTGGACATCAACCCTGCCAAGGATGCTGTTGTTGTAAAAATGGCAGTTTTCTTAATAAAATCTCTACGGTTATCTTTCATGTTATTATTCTTGTTTTGAAAACCTAAGGATATCTGATAAAATATTATTACGAAATCAAATATAGTATTTGATTCGTTCAGATGCCAAAATTATTTTACCATAGGTTGTTAATATTGCCCGGAAGATCAATCCTGTCCGGGTATTTACGAAATCTACCGTTTAAGGGTCGTACCCGATAACCGACAAGATTTAATCCGGACTTTTTGTTTTAGGATCTCAGCCTTTTAGGCAGATTTAAATTTGGGATCTGGTGAAGCAGTTTACTGTCACTGAGATATTTCTCTGTTATTGCAGTGTACTGCCTGTTGTTCGTCAGACGGGTAATTACCATATTTTTAAGATTTAAACGGTCAATATAAGAGATCCTCTTCTCATCCTTCTGACCCAGGATTTCTTTTTTGCCATTTTCGGGATCATCAAGGACCACCTCTATGAATTCCTTATTTGTTGTATAAAAGAAACCATTAGGGAAAGCCTTGTCGGGTGGACACTCAAAGATAAATTCATTCTCTGCGGGGAAACATTCCAGTCTTGCAAGAAGACTGCCTGTATCGGCCGATATGAATGCAACAGTTCCGTCTGAACTTCCTGAGACAAGAAGCGAATTGTCTCCGGAAAGATATAGGCTCCATATCCAGTGATCATGGATCTTAATATGATATAACTCTTCTCCGCTAACTATGTTAAAGCACTTTATCGTCCCATCCATACTGCCACTCCAGATCTTTTTTTCGTCCTTTGAAATCCGGATATCCATGGCATCTGTATTACTGTGAAAAAATGTTCTGACTATATTGCCGGTGGTCTTGTCATGTACCCTTATCAAACCATCGGTGCCTGAAGCCGCGAAAAAGTGATCTGAAACTGCTATTTTACGTATATTGGCTTCACAGTCAAAAAATTTTAATATTATCTCTCCGGTATGCATTTTAAACTTTAAGCCCATTCCATCGTCCGAACCACTGTAAACAAACTGATTATCGCATGCGATATCTATACATTCCGGTTCTTTTCTGGGTTTATAGTGCCTGTAGTAAGTAACAATTTCATTTGTGGCAAGATTCCACCGCCGGCCTGTATTATTTTTGGATAATGATATTTCCGAGTCATAGGATGCACTCAAAATGTGGGTTTCATCTTTATCATAGCATATTGTCGGACTACGGCCTGTTACTCCCAATGTTTTATCATTAGTGCCTTTCAGCAGGTCAAACCGTCGATAAGTGCCGTCCCATGAAGCTGTCATGAAAGATTTGTTGTTTTTTGACACTGCAACCATTCTTACGGAATTTCTGTGCCCGGTATACTGGCAGGGCATAAGCTCCAGTTTTTCAAGATCAATAACCCTTATATATCCAAAATGACTGGTAAAGGTAATTATCAGGTAGCGGTTATTTCCGGTCATATTTACCGACCTTATGCCATGACGCTCACAGTAAGGTTTGTATTCATGTCTCAGGTAAGATTTCGGGTTTGTATCTTCATCCTTCTGCAGACAAAGACTTACATTTTTATTTCTAAGGTGTAATGCATTATTGTTATCCATCAGTTGGCATTCTTAAATTGGTTTATAATTTCACATTTTAACAATTGTAACCTGCTTCTCAATTCACTGACCTCTTCCTTTAGTTTATCGGTATGTTTACTTATATTTTCATTGGCCCGCCTGTATTTCTGAGCTTGGATATCATTTGTGTATGTATCCTGGATAAGTTCCAGATTTGTCAGTTGCAGACTGATTTTTGCAATTTCGTGTTTAAGGAATTCAATGAGTTCATTAAGTGATGCTCCCGTACTTATCATAAATTCCAGACGGTTGCCGGTTTCGTAATGTT
>DNOQ01000492.1 GCA_003501665.1 Bacteroidales bacterium
ACTGGCTTACCGACGGCATATATGCGCGCTACATTGTCAACGGAGACAGGGCCTTTGTGACTGGCCTTCTGGACAGCCTGATAAACAACCATGATAACTGGAGCAAAGACGGCCGACCCGGAGACGGATGGCAGAAAAGCAGGAAGCTTTCGAACGGACTATTCTGGCAGATAGATTCATGGGAAGGAGGCGAGTTATCAATAGGCGGGACCGGGATAAGACCAATGATAAACAGCTATATGTACTCCGGCGCGATGGCAGTGGGAAAGATAGCCGCCCTTGCAGGAAGAAAGGAAACTTCCGAAAAATACTTCAGTGAAGCTGCAGAATTGAGAAAGCTGGTTCAGAAGGATCTCTGGTGATCCTCTTGTTCTTTTCACCAGTAGTATATAAAACATTGGTCATTAATACTTTTAATATCAGAATCATTTTTAACAAAATAAGTGGCAAATCAATAATTAAAACAAAAGAAAGATGCTTAGAGGATTTTATTTTTATCTGTTCCTGCAATGTGCAATATGCATATCAGCTTTTTCGCAGTCAGCTTTTATAGTGCCTCTTCCTGACGGACCACAGTTAAGGTGGCAGAGATACGAACAAAGCATGTTTGTCCATTTTTGTGCGGCAACATGGCAGGGCAGGGAAAAGGATAACCATTCCACACCTCTCAGCCGTATCAATCCTGCAATGTTGAATACTGACCAGTGGTGTGAAACGGCAATTTCCTGGGGGGCAAAGATGATTGTGTTTGTGGCAAAGCATACAGGCGGTTTTTGCTGGTGGCAGACCAGTACAACCAGTTATGGCATAAAGGATACACCATGGAGGGGAGGTAAAGGTGATGTACTGAAGGATTTATCAGAATCGTGCAGAAAATACGGTCTTGGGCTCGGTGTTTATGTTTATCCCGGCGATAATACCTGGGGCGCGGGCATAGGAAGCGGTGGAATAACAAGCGATCCCTCAAAGCAGGAGGCTTATAACAAGGTATTCAGGCAGCAGCTTACCGAGGTTCTGACAAATTATGGCCCTATGCAGGAAGTGTGGTTTGACGGAAGCTGTAAAATAAAGGTGGATGACATTCTTGAAAAATATGCATCTGATGCCGTGATATTTCAGGGGCCCATGGCTACCATACGCTGGGTAGGCAGTGAGGATGGTTCAGCGCCATTCTCAAACTGGTATACACTGAGGAATGAAGATCTCCGGACAGGTATTGCAACAGCAGTCCAATCAGATCCCTTCGGTGATGCATATGCACCCGTAGAGGTTGATGTGCCACTACTTAAGAACAAAGGTCATAAATGGTTCTGGGCTCCTTCAACAGATAGTCTGATACTTTCAACCAGTCAGCTTATGGAAATTTATTATAAGTCGGTGGGACGGGGAGCGGTTCTTTTACTTAATTCAACACCCGATACAACAGGTCTTATACCGGCCTCCCATGTTGCAGCTTACACGGCATTTGGGGAAGAAATAAAGAGACGATTCAGTGATCCGCTGGGCTCTGCAAAAGGAGAAGGTAAATCCATTGAGATTCAATTCGGTGAACCGGTCATGGTAAATCACGCAATTATTCAGGAAGATATAGCAAAAGGTCAAAGGGTTCTGGAATTTGAGGTTTCGGGAATGAACCCGGAAGGTAAATGGATGACTTTATACAAAGGAACTTCCATCGGACATAAGAAAATCTGTTTCTTCAGTCCGGCTTTTGTAAAAACCCTTAAGATTGATTTCATGAATGTTAAAGACCTTCCTCAGATATTGAATTTTTCAGCTTTTTTTGTCGATGGTGTGACAATGAAACCGGAAATGAAAAACGACATATCGAAGTTCTGGAGCGGGTTGACTAAAAAACAGGATCCCGGCACGGCTGATCAATTTGTCTCAGTTGCCACTCTTGAATTGAACAGGAGGTGGATGAAAGTTGAGACAGATATCACCAAATACCTGAGAGATATCGGTCAGTATGAGCTCAGGATCACTTCAGATGAAGGTATACCGGAATTCAGGGACTGGGAGATGGAATTGTACGTTTCACGGAGCAGAAACAACGTAGAATATCTTGGTAAAAACACTTTCAGGATAACAAGGTCACAACAGACACTGGATGAATTTCCTTCTGTCTTCCATGTCAGAATGCGTTCAGCTACCGGTAAGTGTACAGGAAATATGGAGATCAGAAGAATAAAATATTGACTATTATAAAGATGATGTCTAAGATTCTGTAAGATAATTTTTGAACAGATAACAAAGCTAAAATACTGATCCTATGTCGAGAATAAGTCTATATCTTTTTATGGTCCTGGCCGGCGTTCTTTTGATATTCACCGGGTGCAGTAAAGAGGATTCGCAATATACCAGTCCCGGAACTCCCTGGCCGGAATCTTTTGGAAATCACCGGGCGGTTATGAAAGTTATGGATAAAGCCCCGGTAGTGGCAGCTGATGTTTTATGGCGAAGACACGACCGCTCCCCTGAGAAAAAAAGATTCCTTATTGTTAATTCTGTGACAGGAGATACAATAAAGAACATTTATCGTTACGAAGTCAACAACGAACACTGCAGGATAGCCTTCGGACCGGTTGAGGAGGAGGGTATCTATCATTTTTACTATTTGCCTTACGAAGTGCAGGAGGAATGGGGCTTTTATGGCAGGGATTATCTTAAACCTGAAAAAGAACCGGATCCTGAATGGATAAAAGATAACAAGGTAAAGGAAGAACCCGGCAGTTTTCGTGAGGCAAAGGTTATGGAATTTCAGTCACGGACTGCTTTCGACAGCTTTTACCCGATGGAGGTAATTCCTTTAAAATCTGAAAAAGAAGCCCTTCTCGCGGAACATACAGATGATTACCTTCTTTTCCCAGAAGACCGTTCATTCCCGGTAAGGATGCAGGATGAAATACCTTATAAATGGGTCCAGTACGGACCTTCTGATAAATTTTATGGTGAAGCCCTGAGAAATGAATATTATGCTTTTCAGATCGGTATGTATGCCGTAAAAAAAGGTATTGAGAATATAAAGGTCAGCTTTACCGGTCTCGAAGGAAAAAACAGCAGCATCAGCTCTTCGGCACTAACCTGTTTCAACACGGGGGGAACAGATCCTTACGGCAACAGGTTCGACAAGAGGGTTGATGTTCCTCAGGGACGGGTGCAGGCTTTATGGATAGGTGTGGATATTCCGGAAAACATTTCCCCGGGAGTATATAAAGGTACGGTGAAGATAACTTCGGAAAACTCTGATCCCGGGATAATTAATGTTGAACTGAAGGTCAGGGGTGAAGTCATCGGGTCAAGAGGGGATAATGAACCATGGAGACATTCAAGACTGCGGTGGCTCAACTCCACTCTTGGTATAGATGATCAGCCGGCAAAGGATTATGATCCGATAAAGGTGCAGGATAATCTTTATCTTCTCTCAGGGAAGGAATTGCTGTTTGATGAAAATATAATGGCTTCATCAGTAAAAGTGTACGGTACTGAGCTGCTTTCAGGGCCCCTCTCTTTTACAGTTGAAACAGCTTCGGGCACAGAATCATTTTCTCCTGTTACGGATATTAAAGGTATAAAAGATGCACCCGGGATACAGTGGGGCGAATGGACCAGAAATTCGCAAAACTTCAGTCTATTATGCAGCGGGTACATAGAATCTGACGGGTACCTCAATTATAAATACAATCTGAAGGCTCTCAATGATATTTCAATTAAGGATATAAGACTTGATATACCTGTTAACAGCAATATATCAGAGTATATGATTGGAATGGGTTTGCCCGGAACCACTGTGCCGGAACATCATGAAGCAAAATGGGAGGGTCCGCACGACAGTTTCTGGATCGGCAACACGAAGGCAGGTTTATGGTGCGAGCTGCGGGATGATGAATATCACGGTCCTTTGCTGAACCTGTATCACCCTCCTCATCCTGTATCCTGGTCAAATAGCGGCTTAGGTGGCTTCAGAATTGACAGGAAAGGACCGGTCACAATGGCTACG
>DNOQ01000125.1 GCA_003501665.1 Bacteroidales bacterium
CTATATCACCTGCACCTATGGTAAGAAGGACATCAAGCTTTTCCGGATCGAGAACAGCGGGAATATCTTCCATCCGTACAAGCTTTTTATCAGCCAGCTTCATTTTATTAAAGATGAGTTCTGATGAAATACCGGGTATGGGTTCCTCTCTGGCCGGATATACAGGCAGAAGTATTGCTTCATCAAGTTCATCAAGTATTTGAGCAAATCCCCCGGCATGATCACGTGTGCGTGAGAAAAGATGAGGCTGAAATATCCCGGTAATTCTTCTTCCCCTGAAATATTCCCTGACCGATGTAATACATGCACGTATTTCTTCAGGGTGATGAGCATAATCATCTATATATGTGAGGCCGGGTAAATTGACTCTGATATCAAATCTTCTTTTCACTCCTCTGAAAAGGATAATCGCCTTCCGCAATTCAGTTTCGGTCGCGCCGCATTTTATTGCGATTGCCATGGCCGCTGTCAGATTATCGATATTAATTATCCCGGGGAACGGGAATCGCAGACCTTTCATTACTCCTTCCGGAGTCTGAAGACTGAACAGATAGTAATCATCCTTGTGAACAATGTCGTAATTTCTGTAATCTGATCCGGGTTCATTTCCGTATGTAAAGAATGACACGCCTTCAGGACACTTTATGGTTTCCCTGATTTTACTGTTAACAAGCAGCATACCTCCCTGTCTGATCCTGCTGCAGAAAATATTGTATGCTTCCGTCATTGTTTCATGGTCGCCATAAATATCCAGATGATCGGCATCAACAGCTGTAACAACCGCCATGAGAGGATCCAGATGATGAAATGAGCGGTCAAACTCATCGGCTTCCATTACTGTGAAACTGCTTTCGCCGAGCAGAAGGTTTGTATTATAGTTCCGGGAAATTCCTCCCAGAAAAGCCGAGCAGTCAACACCGGATTGCTTGAGTATGTGTGCAATCATTGTTGAAATGGTTGTTTTACCGTGGGTTCCCGCTACTGCAATTGTGTCTTTTCCGCGCGAGATCGCTCCAAGCACTTCGGCTCTCTTGCTGATACTGTATCCGTTATTTCTGAAAAATCCGAGAATTCTGTTTTCAGGAGGTATTGCGGGAGTATAAATAACCTTGATCTTATCTTTTCCGGAAATATCTGTATAAACTGAAGGAAGAAATGAAACATCATCAACAAAGGTTAATATGCAGCCTTCAGCCGAAAGGGCCGCGGTAACGCTGCTTTCAGCCCTGTCATAACCCGCCACTGCATATCCTTTACTCCTGAAATACAATGCAATGGCACTCATCCCGATACCTCCGATACCGACAAAATAAATTCTCTCAGTGTTTTTAAGATCGGTCATATTTCCGCCAGTTTCAATATTTCTTCTGCTATTTTCGTATCTGCATTTCTGTCAGCCATTTTTCTTATGTTTTCAGAAAGTGCCTCTTTCCCGGCCGGATCCGAAGCAAGCCTTATTACTTCATCAACAAGTATCCTGAGAGCCTGATCATCCCTTATCAGTATTGCAGCATTCCTTCTGGTAAGAGCTTCGGCATTACGGGTCTGATGGTCCTCGGCAACATTAGGTGAAGGAACCAGAATAACCGGTTTTCCGACAAGACATAATTCTGAGATGGTTCCTGCACCAGCCCTTGATACAATAATATCGGCAGCTGCAAATGCGTAATCCATTCTGTTAATAAATCCATGAACGGTGATTAAATCTGCCACCTCACCCTGAACATCCGGCTTAATACTGTCATAATAGTATTTACCGGTCTGCCATAGCCACTGCAAACCCGAATCCGTCATTTTCTGCAGATTTGAACTGAGACTTTTATTGATGGTACGGGCTCCCAGCGATCCACCCAGAACAAGAATGACCTGTTTCCCCTTTTTTAAGCCGAAAAATGACAGTGCTTCATCTTTAAGTTTATCGATATTATCTAAATTCTGACGTACCGGATTACCTGTTTTTATTATTTTCTGTGCCGGGAAATATTTTTCCATTCCGTCATATGCGACGCAGATTACCGAAGCTTTTCTCGCGAGAAGTCTGTTTGTTATCCCGGCGAAACTGTTTTGTTCCTGGATCAGAGTAGGTACCCCCATTTTTCCTGCCTGCCGTAATATTGGTCCGCTTGCATATCCACCAACACCCACAGCAACATCGGGTGCGAATTCCATAATGATCTTTTTTGCCATTGAAAGGCTTCTGATCAGTCTGAACAGCACAGCAAAATTCCTTACGGAAAGTCGCCTGTGGAATCCTTCAACCGGAAGTCCGGTGATCCTGTAACCTGCAGCCGGCACTCTTTCCATTTCCATCCGGCCTTCAGCACCTACAAAAAGGATATCAATCCCCGGGGCTATCCTCCTGAGAGCATTGGCAACGGATATGGCCGGGAAAATATGACCGCCGGTACCTCCTCCGCTGATTATTATCCTTTTATGCCGGTGCTGATCCATATATTATTTCACCTTCATCTTTTTCTTCTTCTTCAGGCAGTTCTTCTTTCTTCATCCTGGCATTAACAACCCTGCTGACGCTCAGGATCACACCAATTGAGAAGCACATCATTATCACCGAGGTCCTTCCCCAACTCACAAGTGGAAGGGTCTGCCCCGTAACAGGCAATATCCCGACCGCCACCATCATGTTCAACATAGCCTGAAAAACGATCATCACAATCAGGCCCAGTACAAGATAGGCCGGGAATGCTGTCTCACATTTCTTTACAATTGCTATTCCCCTGAACAGCAATATCATATATGCAAGGATTAGTGGAATTGCCCCGAGAAATAATCCATACTCTTCTATTATTATCGCGAAAATGAAATCAGAATTTGACTGGGGAAGCATGTTCCTCTGTATACTATGCCCGGGTGCTTTACCGAAAAATCCGCCTGTTGATATGGCAATCTTAGCCTGGTTTATCTGAAAATCATCAGTCTCATTCCCTTTCCCTGTGATGAAATTAATGATTCTTTCAATCCAGGTAAGCACCCTGTTATCATCAGTTACCAGCCATAAGAAGAGAGCAAAAAGGACAACAAAAACCACAGCCATCCCTATATAGGCAAGAAGATATTTAAAAGGCACACCTCCTATGAAAAGTATTAATATACAAACTGCGAAGATCATCAGTGCTGTTGACAGGTTTTCAGGCATTATGAGCGCACAGATAATGAATACGGGCAGGATAAAGAATTTGGTTACAAGAACGAAATCTTTAAGCTGATTCTGATATCTTGCAAGTGTTCTTGCCAGATAAATCACCAGCGCTACTTTTGCGATATCTGAGGTCTGTATCCTGAATCCTATGAATGGTATCTCGAGCCAGCGTGTGGCATCGTTGATTTTTACTCCGAAGAAATATGTAAGTACCAGCAGTATTGCTGAAATTATAACTACGACTCCTGCAAGTGCAGAGTATATCCTGTATGGCAGATAGTGGACAATAACAATTATGGCAAGGCCTGATAAAAGCATCAGGAACTGGCTTCTCAGAAAATAGGTAGTATTCCCTCCGTGGTTCCTGAATGCCACATTGACAGATGAACTGTAGACTGCCAGAAGCGAATAAATCATGAAGAGGGCAATAATACCCCATATAGCCCTGTCGCCTTTAAATGTTTTTGTCAGCCATCCCTCCTGCATGTTCGCGATTATTAAAGGTTTCTTACAGCTGCTTTGAACTGGCGGCCTCTGTCTTCATAATTCATGAAGAGGTCAAAACTGGCACAGGCAGGAGATAACAGAACAGTCTCACCCTTCTTTGCAAGGTAATAAGATGATCTCACAGCCTCTTCCATCGATATGGTCTCAATAATTGTCGGGACCTTATCCTTAAAGGCTTCAATGATCTTTTTATTGTCTTTCCCGAGACAAACCACAGCTTTTACTTTCTGTCTGACAATCCGGAATAATTCCGAATAATCGTTACCCTTATCTATACCTCCGGCAATCCACACAACACGAGTTTCCATGCATTCCAGTGCATACCATGTTGAGTTGACATTGGTAGCCTTTGAATCATTTATGAAATTTATCCCGCTCACTTTGATTACCGGTTCCAGGCGGTGCTCCACACCCTGGAAATCAGCGAGACTCTCCCGGATAATATCCTTGCGGATATGCA
>DNOQ01000584.1 GCA_003501665.1 Bacteroidales bacterium
TCAGGAAGGCAAATACCAGATCAATAACGTTTCGGGGAGGGTCAGAATAAGATTCCAGTTCATCGGTTATGCACCTGTAAGTAAAGAGCTTTTTATAAAAAATGATGATACTGTTGAACTGGATGTCATCCTCGAGATGCAGATAAGCGAGATGGATCAGGTTGTGGTGAGTGCAAACAGGATCGAACAGAAAGTTGCCGAACTGAGCGTATCCATGGATATTATCAAATCATCCTTCCTTTCGGATAACCATATTTCAGATGCACAGGAACTCATAAATAAAAATCCCGGTATTGATGTTATGGACGGACAGGCATCGGTGAGAGGAGGAAGCGGATACAGCTATGGTGTTGGCAGCCGGGTTCTTGCACTGATAGACGGACTTCCGTTTAATTCTGCTGATGCAGGAAATATAAAATGGCAGTTCGTTCCGCTTGAAAACCTCTCGCAGATTGAGATTATCAAGGGAGCCTCTTCCGTGCTCTATGGTTCTTCTGCACTTAACGGGATCATTAACTTCCGGACTGCAGATGCAACAAATACTCCCGTTACAAAATTTTTTACAGAGATCGGGGTCTTCGGAAATCCGAGAAACAGGGACTGGAAATGGTGGGATACTCCGCGATTTTTAACAAATACTTCACTTTCACACCTTCAGAAATTCGGGAAAACCGATATAGGACTCAGCGCTTTTCTGATGACCGACGAGGGATACCGCAGACTTAACGGTGAAAATATGGCCAGAATGACCTTTAAACTGAAACATTTCAGCAGCAGGATTGAAGGTTTGAATTATGGTCTGAATTTAAGTTCCGGAACAACTCATAAAACGGATTTTCTGCTTTGGGAGAATGCTGAAACAGGTGCCCTGAAACAATCCGAAACAACAGCAGCCGAATTCCGTGGCGATTTCATAACCATCGATCCTTTCGTCTCGCTCAGAAATAAAGACCGATTCAGACATGATCTTAAAGCAAGATTCCGTTCCGACAGGAACAGACTCCCTGATAACAAGGATAACAATAGTGACGCAATTAACTTTTATTCGGAATATCAGCTCTGGTACAGATTATTTGATTTCCTTGATATAACTTCAGGATTAACAGAAAACTACAGCAAGGTCAGATCAGAATTTTTTGGAGATCATTACGGACTTAATATTTCAGGATTTACACAGTTGGAGATCAGACCTCTGAGCAGGCTGAAAGCGGTGGCCGGTCTTCGCCTTGAACACTTCTCACTCGACGGTGTTAACGACAAACTTGTCCCTATACTGAGAGCGGGCCTTAACTGGCAGGCGGCAGACTATACTTACATCAGGACATCTTTCGGCCAGGGATACCGCTTCCCGTCAATAGCTGAAAAATTTGCATCAACAACACTTGGCTCGGTCAAAATAATACCCAATCCGGATATCCTTCCCGAAGAAGGATGGAATGCAGAAATAGGTGTTAAACAAGGATTTTTGATGGGAAATGTTACCGGACAAGCCGATCTTTCAGTTTTTCTCATGCAAAATTCGAACCTTATTGAATTTCTTTTTGCTTCATATCCGGTTGCAGGTGTCGGATTCAGGGCTGATAATCTGGAGCAAGCCAGAATTTACGGTACTGAATTCGAATTTGTGCTTGAGACCCGTATTAATGAAATAAACATCTCAGCCACCGGAGGCTATTCTTATATTTATCCCCTTGATATAAGTAATAACTACACAGATCCCGTTATTTACCTCAAATACCGGAGAAAACATTCAGGCAAATTCTATATTAATTCAACCCTGAAGAGATTTGATCTGGGTTTAAACATTAATGCCAGATCCAGGATCCTGAATATTGACGATGTCTTCCTCAATCCGGCAACAAGTGAGCAATTTTTACCCGGTTTTGCAAATTACTGGCAGAATGATAACAAGGGGTTCATAACCACTGACGTCATCGCGGGATACAGGATAAGTGAAAAGCTGACAATTTCATTTGCTGTTAAGAATGTGACCAATACGGAATATATGGGCCGACCGGGTGATATACAACCTCACAGGAATTTCAGCCTGCGTTTATCAGGAAATTTTAAATAAAAAGGATTCAATAAATGATATCTCTGCGGACTTTCCCGGCAACATGATGTTGCCGACGGTATGGAGGAGAGTATCGCGGTGGCCGCAGGGGAAAAAATGCACGGCCAACGATAAACAGTTATATGTACGTCTTAACCTGGAATCTGGAACCTGGAACCTGAAACCAGCCTTCTCCGCCAATCGGCGGATTCGGCTGGCAAATCCTGAAACACTGAAACTTTGAAACTCTGAAACACTGAAACACTGAAACACTGAATATTAAATACCGGTAATTATACTATGAAAGACAAATACAAACTAAAAATAGGACTTTTCGGCATAGGCCTTGATGCCTACTGGCCGCAGTTTGAAGGATTAAAAGAACGTCTGGAGGGCTATCTTGAAGAAGTCAGCCGTAAACTGGCGGGTTATAAAGCTGATATTATCAACCTGGGGCTGATTGATAATCCGGTAAGCGCCATGGAAGCCGGACATAAATTCAGAAGAGAGGATGTGGATATAATATTTCTTTACGTGACAACCTATGCCCTGTCTTCAACCGTTCTCCCCGTTGTACAGAAAGCAAAAGTGCCCGTGATCATTTTAAACCTGTCTCCCGAAAAGGCAATTGATTATAAAACCTTCAACATGCTTAACGACCGGACAAAAATGACGGGTGAATGGCTTGCCAATGTATCTGCCTGCCCTGTGCCTGAGATAGCGAATGTCCTTCTCAGAGCAGGGATCAGGTTCCATCAGATAACCGGAGTTCTTCATGGTGATGAGGAAGTCTGGAAAGAAGTCGGTGATTGGGTTGAAGCAGCAGAAGTTGCCAATATAATGGCGCACAACAGACTGGGTTTGATGGGGCACTATTACGGAGGCATGCTCGATGTTTACACTGATCTTACACTCCAGCTGGCAGCTTTCGGAGGTCACATCGAAATGCTGGAAGTTGATGAGCTTTCTGATCTGAGAAAAAAAGTGTCTGTTGAAGAATTACAGGAACGGGTAAAGTTATTTTACAGACAGTTTGATGTTGATAAAGGATGTTCGCCCGAAGATCTGATCGAAGCTGCACGGACATCGGTTGCCCTGGAAAAACTTGTCAGACATCATGATCTTGGATCACTGGCATATTTTTACAGCGGAACAGGCATGAAGGAAAATGAAGATTCGATCAGTTCAATAATACTGGCCAATTCGTTGTTGACATCACAGGGTATTCCTGTAGCCGGTGAATACGAGATTAAAAATGTACAGGCCATGAAGATCATGGACAGTTTTGGTGCAGGAGGTTCATTCACGGAATACTATGCTCTTGATTTCAACGACGATGTAGTGCTTATGGGACATGACGGCCCGGGTCATATTGCCATTGCTGAAGGAAAGACGAAAGTCAGGCCGCTGGAAGTCTATCATGGCAAAGTTGGAAAAGGCCTCTCGGTTGAGATGTCTGTAAAATATGGCCCTGTTACTCTTCTTTCGGTTGTCCAGAAATCTGAAGGAAAGCTTCTCCTGCTTGTCGCCGAAGGGGAATCGGTCCCCGGACCAATACTTAAAATTGGTAATACAAACAGCCGTTACCGTTTCCCGGTCGGAGTAAAGAATTTCGTCAACACATGGAACAGTTATGGTCCTGCGCATCACTGCGCGGCCGGAATCGGGCACATAGCTTCAAAAATCCGGAAACTGGGTGAACTTCTTAATATGGAAGTTGTGAAAGTGTGTTGAAAATATTCTTAATTTTAAGGAATAAAACCTGACCTAATTTCTTATACCCATGGAAAATCACAGACTGATATTCTTATTGATTATTACAGGAACACTCCTCTTTCAGGGATGTAAAAAACCTGTAATCACCGAAGTAAAAATCAATGACTTTAATGCATTAAATACAGAATTTAAATCTCCCCCGGAAGAATATACAACTTCTCCCTTCTTTGTCTGGAATTATATGATTACCAGGGAGGAGATTGACAGATTCATGATCGATTTCAGAAATTCGGGAAGCAAGCAGGTTTTTATCCATCCCCGTCCCGGACTGATTACCGAATATCTTTCCGAAGAATGGCATGACCTTTATAAATATACCGTCAGAAAGGGCAGGGAGTTGGGAATGAAAGTCTGGATCTATGATGAAAATTCCTATCCGAGCGGATTTGCCGGAGGACATGTACCCGACAGGATGCCGGAATCATACAACCAGGGACAGGGGCTGGTTATGAAGGAATTTGAGTCACTTCCCGATACTGCTGACAAATATTACCTGTGTCTTAAAGAAGAGAATGGTGTATTTACCGATATAACAGCTTCTGTTGAAAGTGAAAAGGGAAAGAACGGGAAATATTATCTTTTCTCCCTTACATATTTCAGGAACAGTGGCTGGTTCGGCGGATTCACTTATGTCGATCTTATCTATCCCGGCGTTACCGAAAAGTTCCTTGATATAACCATGAAAGGATATGAAGACCTGTTTGGATATGAATTTGGTAACACTGTTCCGGGAGTTTTTACCGACGAACCGGAAATCAGCTCTCCGGGAGGTATCAGATGGACACCCGACCTCTTTGAAGTCTTTCTTACCAGATGGGGTTATGACCTGCGTACAGTTCTCCCCTCTCTTATTCTGGAAACGGGCGACTGGAAAAAAGTAAGACACAACTATACACAGACCCTGTTACAAATGTTTATAGACAGATGGGCCAAACCATATTTTAATTACTGTAAGGAGAAGGGTTTGATATTTACAGGCCATTACTGGGAACACTCATGGCCCTCAATGCAGCAGGGAGGTGATAATATGGCAATGTATGCCTGGTTTCAGATGCCGGGAATAGATATGTTGTTTAACCAGTATAACGATTCATCNNTGGGAATATGCTTTGGGAGTCAATTTTATGAATCAGCACCTCTCCCACTTCACCCTGGCCGGGGCAAGAAAATATGATTACCCTCCCGTTTTTACATACCATGAACCATGGTGGGGTAATTATAAATACATCAACGACCATTATGCAAGGCTCTCAATGGCGATTTCAGCAGGCAGGCAGGTTAATGATATTCTTGTCATCGAACCCACAACCACTGCATGGCTTTATGATTCTTATGTTAAACGGAATGCACAATGCAACATTATAGGACAAAATTTCCAGGACTTTATCACCACCCTCGAGAAAAACCAGGTTGAATATGATCTCGGATCAGAAAACATNNCCATTGACAGAAAATATTGACCTGCCAACCTTCAGGCTGCTTCAGAAATTCGTAGCCGGAGGAGGAAAACTTGTCGCTTTATCAGTACCCGCCTTAATCGACGGATCGGAAAATTCCGGTATAAGGGATCTGTTCACAAAATATTCTGACAGGATCAGTAGTGAATCCGGACTTTCTCCTGAAGTGATCACCTTACACTTTAGCAGTCAGACAATTACTTTTAGCGGACAACCAGGAGATAATCTGTATCACCACCGAAGGATTCTTGGTGATGGTCAGATTCTTTTTCTGGTCAATTCAGGTCTTGTAGAGAATGTCAATGGTTCTGTTACAACAAACGGAGCTGATGTTCTTGAACTGAACACCATTACCGGTGAAATCTATGGATACCCGAATAATCAGGAAGAGAAATCGGTTAACATCTCCTATAATCTTCATCCTGCAGGAAGCCTGCTACTGTTTATCCCGAAAATAAAGGAAAAAAGTTATAATATACCCCAGTTCCCTCAGGAATTCATCCCTGTAACCTCACCGGCCGGAATGGATGTCACAAGGAATGATGATAATGCAATTGCCATAGAATTCTGTGATCTGATTCTGGAAAGGGAGGTCAGCAGAGATCTGCACAATTATACTGCCGCTGACAAAGTTTACAGACATTACGGTTTTAATGACGGTAATCCCTGGAATCATGCGATACAGTTTAAGACCAATATCACCGACCGGGACAATTTTTCTGCAAACACCGGATTTACAGCGGAATATCATTTCAACATAAAAGGAAAATTCGATCATTCCACCATAAGGGCTGTTATAGAAAGGCCTCACCTGTGGTCGGTTTCAATAAACGGGACCGGGATAAGGCCTGAACCGGATCAGTGGTGGCTCGACAGGGAATTTGCCGTTTTCAACATCAGTGAACATCTGAAACAGGGGAAGAACACTATTTCGCTTAAAGTTTCTCCGATGAAGATCCATGCTGAAATTGAACCGGTTTATATTACAGGTGATTTTTCAGTCAGACCTGCAGAAAAAGGGTGGACTATTGAGGTCCCGTCAGAAAAATTGAAATCAGGCAGCTGGAAAGATCAGGGAATGCCATTCTATTCGTGGGGTGTAACTTATGGCAGAAATTTTACTGATACAGAACAGGGACACAGATATAAAGTCAGGCTTAATAAATGGAACGGAACTGTTGCTGAAGTTTCAGTTAATGGAAAATGGGCCGGTGTAATAGCTTTTCCTCCATATGAACTGGATGTAACAGATTTCATCGGATCGGGAGAAAACAGAATTGATGTCAAAGTCACTGGCAGTCTCAAGAATCTTATGGGACCACATTTCAATAATCCCGCACCGGGAATGACAGGTCCGGGTCACTGGAGAAATGTAAAAAGTTATCCGGCAGGAAAGGATTACGATCTGCTGGATTATGGATTAATGGAGGATTTTGAATTGCTCCGGGGCAAATCCTCTCTGTAACCTTCGTGTAACTCCGTGATACTCCGTGTTTAAAATAAAATTTATCGACTAACTATCAATAATAGTCTTAATTGATTAGTTTTCAATTTGCTATTTTAGAATTATTTGTATGATCCAAATAATTTTCTACATTTGGCACGTTATTGACTGAGATGGAACTTAAACCCGCATTTCAGCATAATAAAAAGAAGAGATCTTTTGTTTTCAGAAAAAACCGAAAATTTAAATTAAACTCGTTCTCATGAAAAAACTACTGACATTAATTGCCGCGATATTGATCGCGGGTTCGATTTATGCAGGCGGGCTGGTTACAAATAATAACCACAGCGCTCTGTTCACAAGGATGCAGAACCGCAATTCCTCAACACTTATTGATGCAACCTATTTCAACCCGGCAGGTCTGACCAGGCTGGGAAATGGCCTTTATGTATCGTTGAATAACCAGACAATTGGCCAGACAAGAACAATAACCAATGATTATATGTTTCTGAACGGAGTTTCAGCTTCAAGTCCCAGGGAATATGAAGGAAAAGTAAGTGCACCTGTTTATCCGGCAGCTTACATTGCTTTCAAAGCGGGGAAACTTGCAATTTCAGCAGGATTCAACCCGATTGGCGGAGGTGGCGGAGCTACGTATGATGCAGGTCTTCCCTCAATTGAAATGCCGATATCAGAACTAAAACCACTGCTCACGGGAATGGGGCTGACCACAACACAATATGCTGCTGATATTGCATTCGAAGGAAGATCAATCTATTTCGGATACCAGGCAAATATCTCCTATGCAATTAATGATATGATCTCAGCAGCAATCGGAGCCAGGCTGGTAACAGCAAAAAATACTTATAATGGTCATGTATCAGACATAAAGATCAATCCGCTCCACCCACAGATCAATCCCACTGCAGCCCTAATTTCCGCACCGCAATTCTTTACAACAATAAATCAACCGCTTTATGCTGCCATGACATCGGACAGGGAGGTGGATGTTCAGGAAACAGGAAAAGGGATTACTCCAATTCTTAGTCTTCATGTATCACCATTTGAGAACCTTAATATAGCAGTCAGGTATGAATTTAAAACCAAACTCGAACTGACAACAGAGGTCTTTAATGGAAAGGATGGCGGACTTTTCGATGACGGCGAAAAAGTTATTGCCGATATGCCCGCCATGCTGGCTACAGGTGTTGATTACAAACTTATGGACAGGCTGATGGTAGCTTTCACCGTTAATATGTATTCTGATAAGAAAGTTGATTATGATGGTTCCGAGACTGTTAATGTCGATATGATCGATAAGAATTTCCTGGAATATGGAGCAGGTGCGGAATTCGGGATCACCGATAATATAAGGGTAAGCGCCGGCTGGCTGGCCACAGCTACCGGAGTGAATGAAAAGTATCTCAGCGATATAAGATACAGTACAAATACAAATACATTCGGGGGTGGATTCGGATTCAGGATAGCACAACTCGTTGATCTGAATATCGGAGCTCAATATACACTCTATGATGAAGGATCAAAATCATTCACAAGAACACTCGGAATAAACAATATTACGGTGAATGAAACCTATAAGAAAAGCACGTGGGCTGTAGGAGTTGGTCTCGATTTCTATTTCGGAAAAAAATAAAATAACCCTCAGGTTTTACAAAAAAGACTGATCCGGCCGGATCAGTCTTTTTTGTAAAATTTAAAATGCAAATTTAACCACATCTTTATATTTAAATTTTCTTTTATCCTGGTGATATTAATGCCCTACGGGCAATGTAATCATTTAGGAAATTCCTTGGCTATTGTCATATATGCCCTGACGGGCAAAATTTATAAC
>DNOQ01000002.1:0-4171 GCA_003501665.1 Bacteroidales bacterium
CTTCTGACTTCGGCCTTCTGACTTAATAAACGTGTCCCTCTCCCTTCAGCTCCTCTTCCGTGATTTTTTTACTGGTTAAAGCTTTCCACGCGTACCAGATATACCATGCAACAAAGGGAATGATAAATGATACAAACATCATTGTTTTAAGGGTGAAGGGACTTGAGGAGGCATTATATATTGTCAGCGAACTTCCCAGGTCGAAGCGTGACGGGTAGAATGCAGTTCCGTTAAAGCCGGCTATAAGAAACAGGGAAAATACTGTCAGAATTGTTCCGGGACCGGCATACCATATTCCCTTGTGGCTTCCCCTGAATACCGTAATTATTAGTCCATAAAGAACACCGGCCACTCCTGCCAGGAACAAGATCAGGACAACAGGCATCTGAATGAAATTCTGAAGGTATTTGTATTTCATCATTGACACTATACCTGTCTGTGTGTCGACAGCAAATCCGTCGGATAACAAAATGGAAACCAGAAAGAAAAGGAAAAAGACAAGGAATACAACAGAGTTCACCATCATTTTTTTATTCGATCTGTTTATGAGGTCATCATCATCCACCGAATTGATTATAAACAAAGATCCATTGGCTTTAACAAGGAATAAAACAGCAAGTCCGAGGGCAACGTTTCTGGCATCAAGAAGTGCTTCGAGCCCGTGCCAGTTATTTGCCCATTTAACACTGTTCATATAATCGAGGCTGAACTGCGATCCGGTAAAAAATGTTCCGACTGCGGTACCGATAAAAAACGGGCCCAGTGCCCCGTTTATAAAAAGGAACAAATCAAAGGTTTTCTTTCCGAGTACATTGGCCGGTTTTGATCTGTATTCGTAAGCCACAGCCTGAATTATAAAACTGAATAATATTGCCATCCATACCCAATATGCCCCGCCGAAGCTGGATGCATAAAAAAGAGGAAATGAAGCAAAAAATGCTCCGCCGAAAGTCACCAGTGTGGTAAAGGTGAATTCCCATTTTCTGCCCAGGGCATTAACGATCAATGTTTTCTGATTATCGTTGCCGGGAAGTGAATAGATCATCGACTGCCCGCCCTGAACAAACATCAGGAAGACCAGCAGCGAACCAAGAAGAGATATTATTATCCACCAGTAGCACTGAAGAAATGTATATGAGATCAATGTTATCATTTTATTATCCTCTTAATGTTTTGGTCCTGTTTTAATCTGTCTGATCATAATAGACACTTCTGCAAAAAGAAGTGCTGTAAACAGAATGGCAAAAAGGATGAAAGTGGTTATGACGGAACCGGTTGAGATTTGTGAAACGGCAGCCGAGACAGGCATAAGGTCCTGGATAATCCATGGCTGACGGCCCATTTCGGTAAGCACCCAGCCCGACTGGCTGGCAATATAGGTGAGGGGAATTGATATTATCATGATCCACAGGAACCATTTCTGTTTTGACAGTATTCCCCGGTAATTAAAGAAGAGTGCAAGGGCACACACAAAAATGAAAAAGAATCCCAGTATCACCATAAGATGGAATGTGTAGAATGCAACAGACACATTTGGAATGGCGTCTTCGGGATTTTTAAGAAAAGCATAGCCAAAATATCTGAAGTAATTATTGATAAAGTCCTTATCATCGAATATTGCCAAAATATTACTGACCTGTTCCTCATCTTTAATCATTCTTGCTCTTTTGTAATCCATAAGTACTTCCCTCGCAAATTTGCCTCGCTCCATCTTTTCCGTAACCGGAATTATTTTTCCTTCAGCATTCCCGTAAACCAGATCTTCGAGGCCCGGCACATAAGCATTTTTATTACCTCCGGTCATAATTGAAAGGAAGCCCGGTATTTCAATCTTCATTATAAAATCCCTTTTTGCTTTCAGGCCTATCTTCTGATCAGATTCTTTAAGAATACCGAATGCAACGAGGCCCGCATTCCCTTTACCTTTGTAATGAGCTTCGAATGCCGCAAATTTCACAGGCTGAACCTTAGCAATGGTTCTTGCCGATAAATCTCCGGTAAATGCTACTGCCAGTGAAGAAGCAAGACCAAAGATACCCGCGATAAGAATACTTTTTTTTGCGAGCCACTCTTCCCTTTTCTTAAGAAGGAACCAGGCGCTCACGCCAAGTACAAAGACCGAGGCAAGAAGAAATCCGGATGTGACCGTGTGAATGAAAGTGTCAATGGCAACAGGATTAAATAAAACCGCCCAGAAATCTGTCATTTCATTTCTGGCAGTCTCAGGATTAAATATCATACCTACGGGATTCTGCATCCAGGCATTTGCAACCAGGATCCATAATGCCGAAAGATTTGCCCCGACAGCGACAAGCCAGGTAGAAGCCAGATGAAATTTTTTACCCACTTTATTCCAGCCGAAAAACATAACGGCAACAAAGGTAGATTCAAGAAAGAATGCCAGGATCCCTTCAATTGCCAGAGGTGTTCCGAAAATATCCCCGACAAACCAGGAATAATTGGACCAGTTTGTACCGAATTCAAATTCCAGAATAATCCCGGTTGCCACACCAATGGCAAAGTTTATTCCAAACAAAGTCATCCAGAACCTGGTCATTCTTTTCCATTCCTCTTTACCCGTCCTGAAATATACTGTCTCCATTATGGCGACAATAAATGATAGTCCGAGGGTAAGAGGGACAAAGATCCAGTGATACATCGCTGTAAGGGCAAACTGTGCCCTCGACCAATCAACAAGCGACAAATCAACGTTTTCAATCATAAGAGTTGTATGTGGGTGTTATTTGATCAAGAACATATTCGCTTCTCTGTGTTTCGTTTTCAAAGTTTCTTTTTAGAAAATCAGGGAAAAAGAAAAGCTTAAGAATAGCGAAAATAATAAAAAGCTTAATAAGAATTATTATCCAGACTTTCTTACCCCAGGATGACATATTTCTAAATCCATCATAATAGAACCGGAATATTTTCTTTACGGGATTCAAGATGGCAACAAATGAATCTCTACTTTAAGTAACTGTATTTTAGTGTAATAAGCCAATCACTTCGTGGTTTTACCGGGTCTTCTGCGCGGAAAAGTCTTTTCAGTTGTTTTTTCGATGATAATTTCCTTGTCACCTGCTACTGATACTGTATCAGTAACATTTCCCGGAACTAATCCTGAAGTTATCTTTTGGACAGGTTTAAAGCTGTAAAAGAACTCCCTGGCGAAGACTCTCATGACGGTATAAGCGGGTATACCCAGTATCATTCCCGGGATTCCGGCGGCAAAACCGGCTGCCAGAACCACAATAAAAATTTCGAGCGGATGAGCCCTAACGCTGTTGGAGAATATGAATGGCTGAAATATGATATTATCAGTCAGTTGTGTTATCGCTATTACTGCTGTCATATAATATACCAGGGGAACAACTACTGTGGCAAAATCCTGGTTAATATGTGATGCGACACCCATTACCACGGCAATAAAAAAACCGAGCCACGGCCCAATATAAGGGATAACATTCAGAATTCCCACAACCAGGCCCATCACAAGAGCCTGCTGAAAATCAATACCCGCTATCGTCATCCCTATATCAACAAGGATCATCACGCATGTACACTGAATGAGGATACCAATGAAATAACGGGTCAGTAAATTTTTGATTGAATATAAAGCCCGTATAAAACCATCGGTGTGTTTATCAGGAACCCACATAAGTATCGATTCAAAGAAAAGATGCTGATCCTTAAGAAAAAAGAATGTTATAAAAGAAATGGAAAAAACAGCCACAGCAATATTTCCAAGTATCCCGATAAGTGAAACCAGAAACTCCTTAAACTCATCCGCATCCAATATATCTGCCAGTTTCTGATTAATAAATTCCTGTACCGAAAAATCTCCGTTCACATTTCTGCTAAACGAGCTGACAAAATTTTCAATGAGATCGATAGGTTTCTGAACGAGCTGAACGAATTTCTCGCTCTCGATGGTGGAGATATAATTTATCTGCCTCGTAATCAGAGGTATAAATATTACGAAAAAAAGTATTATCAAACCCCATATTAGCAGAAGTGTTATAAGGGCTGCCAGAGTTCGGGGAAATACCCATTTTTTGATCCTTATCCTGGTAAAAAGGTCCACCAGCGGACGACCTGTAATTGACAGAACCCCTGATACAAGTATATAGACTACGATACTTCGAAAGTACCATGCACAGGCAATCAAAACCAG
>DNOQ01000002.1:4199-7357 GCA_003501665.1 Bacteroidales bacterium
GTAAATTTTTGGAATTACAATAATACACCTGCTCAAGGTCTTATGCCATATTGTCCGACAAAATGTCAAATTTACCGTCAATATGTCATGATTTTTACTTTGGAACAGAACTTGAAAGTAGCTATAGTGTTTGAAATTTAAAATATGTTTAACTTAAAAATAATGGAGGACAGAGCTATGTTACCAACGATCACAAGAAGAAGTTTCAGCCCGTTCTTATCAAATCTTTTTGATGATGATTTCTTTCCTGTATTAACAGGTCGCAACAGTTCAATGCCGGCAGTCAACATCAAGGAAAATGAAAAGTTTTTTACACTTGAACTTGCTGTCCCGGGAATTGACAAGAAGGATCTGAAGATTGATATCAATGAGGATGTTCTGACCATTTCTCATGAAACAAAGAACGAAGTGGAAGAGAATCAGGATGGTTATAAGAGGAAAGAGTTCAGCTATTCATCGTTCTGCAGGAGTTTCTATGTTCCCGAGAATGTTAACATCGAGAAAATCGGAGCTTCCTACAAAGATGGTATTCTGACCGTGGATCTTCCCAAAAATGAAGAAGAGAAGAACAAGATATCAAGGCAGGTTAAGATTTCATAATCACGGGTAAGAGAAAAGTTTGTAAAAATGAGGATGTCTCACAAGTCGACATCCTCATTTTTGATTGCAATTTTCTGCAAATTTTTCTGCAAATTTCTTTCCGAATAGTTTCAGATCCTCCTGTTTTGAGCCTGACGGCCTGAATTTAAAAGCCAGGGTCTCTTCAAATATTTTCAGCTTAAGGCTTTTAAATACTTCATTAATTATTTCCGGAGCTTCCCCGCTCCATCCGTATGAACCAAAAGCACCGGCGAGCTTTCCCCTGTCACGGATGGGATTGATCAGAGCAAATAATTTATAGACCGGCAGAAGGGTATTCTGATTGATTGTGGGTGACCCCACAAGCAGGGCGCTTGAAATTGTTAATAGAGAATCCAGCTCATCAGTGCCGATGTGTTCAATATCAACAACTTTAACATCATAATCTCCAATTTCCCTTATACTTTCCGCGATAATTTCAGCGGCCTCTCCGGTATAACCATAGGCCGAAACATAAGCAATAAGTATGGTATTGCCCGATACCCCCGCGTTATTTTGCAGATATTCACTGGCATATTTCCATGTAAGCTCAACAACCTTATCCCGGTTTATATCAAGAATCGGACCATGCCCCGGGCATATATAACGTATATCCAGCGGCCTTATCTTTTCAATGGCTTTCACCATGAATTTGCTGTAGGGCCTCAGAATAACATCGAAGTAATATTTGACAGCCCGGAGATAATTTTCATTAAGATCATCGGCCATCTCATCTGAACAATAATGTGCACCGAAAGAATCGCATGTAAAGAGCACCCTGTCCTCTTCGAGCCATGTATATATCGAGTCAGGCCAGTGAAGATTCGGAGCTGCAATGAATCTTAAAGTTTTACCCCCCAGATCAATCGCGTCTCCGTCTTTTACAACCTTTGACCTGAACGGAATATTCATGATCTCTTCAAGATATTTAATGGCATTCCCACTTCCCACAACCGTTGCTGATGGTGCTTCTTTAAGCAGAAGTTTAAGACTTCCCGAATGATCAGGCTCGGTATGATCAAGGATTATATAGCTTATATCAGAGGGATCAGTAACCGAGCGCAGCTTTTCAAAATAGGTCTCACTGAATTGTTCCTTGGAAACTTCAATCAAAGCTTTTTTGTTGCCATTGATATAATAGGAATTATAAGTGGTACCGTATTCAGTAGTCATCACGATATCAAAAGTTTTTATATCATAATCAAGAATACCTATCCATTTTACGTCATCTGTGATATTTATGATTTTATCGTCTGTTTTTCTCATATCTGTTTCTTCTTTCATATTCTGGCTATGATACTTTTGTTTGCTTTAACCTGCATCAGGATCGGGATCTCAATATCAGTTGCCGGAGGCAGGAAAACATCTACTCTTGAACCGAACTTGATAAATCCGAGTTCATCGCCCTGCCGGACATTCTGACTTGGCTTTGCGTATGTAACAATTCTTCTTGCAACAGCTCCAGCCACCTGCCGTACAAGTACCTCTTTCCCTGATTCGGTCTCGATAACAATAGTGCTCCGTTCATTGAGTTCCGACGATTTGGGATGCCATGCCACCATGTAATTGCCCGGATGGTACTTAACATATTTGATCTTCCCTGACACAGGATACCTGTTGGAATGCATATTTAACGGAGACATAAATATTGATACCTGCAGCCTTACATCATTGAAATATTCTGTTTCCATCGTTTCTTCAATAACCACGACTTTCCCGTCTGCCGGTGCATATACCAGCCCAGGGTCAGGTTCAATATGTCTTACCGGAAGGCGGAAGAAGAACAGAAGGAACAGGTACATTATCACAGTGATAAAACCGGCAACCCATCTGAACAGGATTCTGTCGCCGATAAGAATACCTGTAATGATATTAATAAGGATAAGTATTAATAATCCGTAGATCAGTATTTTGTATCCTTCCCTGTGAATGCTCATAATTAGAAAATTTGCATAAAACTAAATAAGTAGGTTAAATCAACCAACAAATGATATAAAAAGAAAAACTAAAGGAAATGCGAGCAGGGTACTGTCAAATCTGTCCATGAATCCCCCGTGACCAGGCATTATGGTACCCGAATCCTTTATTCCCGTACTCCTTTTTAGCATTGATTCTATGAGATCACCGTATGTCCCGCTTACTGCCACTATCAGGGCAACGATTATCCATCCGCCGGTATCAAGCACACCAAGCCAGCCGGATAGTAACCAGGCGACCATTACCGTGAAAAGAGCTCCTCCGGCGAAGCCTTCCCATGATTTTTTTGGTGAGATCCGCTCCATAAGTCTGTGTTTTCCCGCAGTTATTCCCGCCAGATATGCACCTGTATCATTGACCCATAAAAGAATAAAAAATCCTATTACAATCCCCGGTGAAAAGATTATTCCTTTGTGAGGGATCAAAGAGTTGATGCCCTCGTTTCCAAAAGCCGCGAAAGGGAATAATGAAAAAGGTACCACGGTATAGATTAGTCCGAATAAAGTATGTGCAAGTGAATCAAACGGTTTTTCCTGTTTTCGGTAAAGCTCGGTAATCATGAG
>DNOQ01000011.1 GCA_003501665.1 Bacteroidales bacterium
CAAAATACGTGTTGGTCAAATCGTACAGGATAATTTTATCTTCCAGGTCGAACAGCTCATTGGTGCGTTTTGACAGGTATTGTTCCAAAGGCGTCTTTATCTTGTAAAGCTTATGCGATATGCCATAGAGTAAATCCTTGGTGAGTTTGTCCTTGTCAAATCCGGTTATTTCACTTATGGCGGAGTTCTCTTTAATGTACGATACGGTTTTGAGTTCCGATGCCGGATATACTGCCCTGCTTATGATATGGGCAGCTGTCAGGGCTATTTTATCTTCGTCCCATCCTGCCTGCTGTAAGAAGCTACCTATCCCCAGCTGGTCGAAGGCTTGCTTGCAGAGCCACTCGGCACCTATTTCCCGGGCGTCCTTATTTTTTAATGTAGACATTTTAACCGTCTCCCAGTCTTCATTCCCCTGCTTTAAATCATATCGCTTTTTACTCTTTATCTCTGCAAAATAATACCGGGCTAGTCGCTCCACTTGCTCATCGACAGCACTTGTAGGAAGGCTGTTGCCCCCGTAAACAATCAATTCTTCTACCCGCGCGGCCAGCAACTTCTTTTGTTCTACCGTTTCAAGCTCTTCTAACCTGCCAAAAGCTACTATGATGCGGTGATAGACGCCACCGTTTAACNNCATGTAACAAAGCTACTTATATCATTAGTATTCAGTAATAAGAGCGGGGGGACTACATTTTGATTTGCAAAAATTGAAATTTGTAACTAATTGATTATTTGTAGTTAAAATTTTGAGCGATTAAAAATTGTCAATAAATACCAGGTTATTAACAGATTTTTTGCCCTTTTTCAGAGGAAGGGCTGCAATGTGGGTTAATAAGTATTTGGGGCTAAATCATTTAATGAATATATCGGTTAATATTGGCAATAGTAGCTTTGTTCCGGATTTCAATACTGCAAAACATCTGAAAAGGATGACATACAGGTTCTGAAAAATAATCCTCAACAATCCTCCCCTGCCATAAACTAATAAGGTGATTCTTTGCTTTATTTAAACAACAGAATGCCGAACGCCGGTTTTTAGATCTATACTATTACACTCTCCCAGTTATCGCTCATTACAGATCTTTCCAGTGCTTCAAGGACTGCCATACTGAAAAGTATCCTTTGATGGCTTCTTGCTTCTTTGCCTGAACGGAACAGTTCAACCATGTCAACATAACATTTCGGTGGATCTGTTTCCTGTACTTCTGATATAAGTTCTGTAACTCCCTTCTTTGTCTCGGCATACATACCACGGCCGGAGCCCTGTGTGAGGAATATAAGTGTGGCGAGCATTCCGTTATCAAATGCCAGTGTTCCGGTTGCAGTTCTGCCGATTTTCGAGACCCTGACCTTTACAACATTGTCCCCGAATATATTTAATACCTGGTCCACCGTATGCACTCCATAGAAGAATACGCCTCCCCATTGTGATTCAATATCCACAGAGCCAAAAGTTACAAAGTTGGCAATCGGTCCCAATGCTTCAGCCTGTTTTTTCAGATCTTCAATCCTGTCGGTATGTGCTGATGTACTCCATGATGATACCGGAGTCCCCAGCGAACGGGCCAGTGACAGGAACTCCTTACCTTCAGATACCCTGTAGCAGAATGGTTTGTCAATAAATGTAGGGATTTTTGCTTTTATGAACGGGAGAGCAGCTTCGAGATGATACTTCGGATGGCGATGATCTACAATCACGGCATCGATTTTGCCAAGCATTTCTTTCGGATTTTTTACAATATTAGGGATCTGGCCTTTTTCTGAAGCTGCTTTGGCGAACTCCTCTGTCTCTCCCCACACATACAGAGCTTCTACCCCGGGGAATTTCTTATCAATGTTGAATAGTCTTCCGTATCCAATAGTATGCGAGTTTTCAGCTCCGATAATCCCTACCCGGATGCGCTTTTGCGGTTGAACCGTAAAAGCTGTTTTTTCGATTATCCCGAAAGGAATGCTCATAATTGCAACTGCCTGTCCGGTAGTTTTCAGAAATTTTCTTCTTGTGTTCATTTTTGTAAATGATAGTATATTACATATAATTAAGCAATTTTAAACAATTCTGTTAATACCCGGCACTATCCGTAAAGCTAATATCCCGGATTCTGCTGCCACTGGACAGCACGGTTGAGGTCGATCTGAGATTGAGGAATGGGCAGAACAGTATTATGATCCTGGATATTTGCAGCCGGTGTAAGAGGATTATCGCAATATCTCCTGACTCTGTCAATAAGTTTTCCCATTCTCATTAAAACGATAAGTCTTTCTTCTTCCATATAAAGTTCCCTTACCCTTTCGTCGAGGATATAATCAATATCAACATTATCAGGTAATACAGGAGTTGCATTGGCCCTGTTCCTTACTACATTGATATCGTCGGCAGCTGCGGTTTTATTTCCCAGACCAAGATAAGCCTCAGCCCTCAGCAGGAAAGTTTCGGCAAGACGCATTGCATACTGATCGGCATGATTTTCAGCATTGCCGGCTCTGGCCGGATACAGTTGACCCTGGATCACCGGCTGCCAGCCTTTCATAAAGAAAGGATAAATATAATTAAGGGTATCCTTTTGTATATTTCTCGTCCCTGCCGGATATAGTTTCCAGCTTATCTCCTGGCCATGATATGCAGATGCCGGATTATCAAAATAGAAATGCCGCTTAATATTATGTTTCGCATTCCGGATGTCATTATACCAGTTATCTTTCCATACAGTAAAAAATACCAGATCAGTCCCGCGGTTATAGGCTACCGGTCTGCCTAATGTATCATTGAATTCCTTCACAAATGAATTAAATCCGTCAGGAGTTTTGCCCCAGCTGAAATAACGGCAGTTCCAGTTATTTGTAGTAGGACCTCCTCCTCCCTGTGCGAGAAGTGGTTCATTCTGGAAAGTCCAGATAGTTTCCTTGTTTATTGAGGGTTTCTGGTTACCGTACCTGAAAAGATCCCAGTAAACATCCCCCGATCCCAATGGTTCGAATCTATTGCCAAACCGGTCAGTCATCATCTGATAACCAAAATCATTTATTACATGTGTTGCTGCATCCACTGCCGGCTGAAATTTGCCCTGGGCAAGATAAACACTGATCATCTGGTGCCATGCAGCTCCTTTAGTTAACCTGCCTTCTGCAGATTCCGTGCCTGGTGCTGGCAGGTTCACAGTACAATAGAGCAGATCTTCCTCAATCAATTTGAAAACTTCAGATTTGGGATCACGTGTGAAGTCGACTTTTGCCGTTGTAGTTGGCTCAGTCAGAACCGGAATATCGCCATACAGAATAACGCCTTTATAATATACAAATGCTCTGAAAAATTGTGCCTCTGCGATATATCTCGCTTTTAATGTCTCCTTACCAGTCCAGATTGTCTGATCAGATTTATCAATTTCGGCGATTACAGTATTACACATATGGATCAGGCGGAAAATGTTTGACCAGAAACCTTCGACCTGGTTTTGGATCCCTCCGCCCTGGGGTGTACAGCTTAAAGGATAATTGGTCAGCCAGCGGTTAGCTCCTGGCGACTCACCATCATAACTAACATCAGTTCCCCTGTGGAGATTTGCAGGACTCTGCCAGTAGCGGGCTTGTGAATATAATCCGATAACTGCCTGATCTATACCACTTACTGTGGTGTAGGCATTTGAAGTGGTTAGAAAATCACGAGGTATCTCTTCAAGTATATTATCCTGGTTGCAACCAAAGAAGAAGAACGGAAGAATAAGTAATAAATACCTTAAGCTATTTAAATTAATTCTGTTTTTCATTTCAAATAAATTTTAGTCCATTCATATCTAATTTCAAATCCGCACGTCCGATCAGAAAGTTATCCTTGCGCCCAGGATAATGTTCCTCATCTGCATATCGGTATTGCTGCCAAAGCCTTGACCGTAAGACTCACTTACTCCTCCTTCAGGGTCATAACCCTGCCATTTGGTCCAGGTATAGAGATTCTTCCCGCTTAAATAAACCTGCAGACCCTGCAGATGCAATCTGGTTAAAACATTCTGGTTAAAACGGTATGTCAGGGATAAATCCTGCAGCCGGACGAAGCTTCTGTCCTGATAGTAACCCGAGGCTACCGGAGGATAGTTATAAACTGCCGGAGCATTATCCACACCATTAAAAGGCGTCCAGGGTGTCAGGATTGACGGCATGTTGATCCTTACTGCATAATCATAGTCGGAAGTGGCTTCAAGGAGACCCTTGTTACTCTGTAAAAAATAACCATTACCGCCCATAATAGAGTTGAGAAGGAATGACAGTGTAAAATTACTGTATGAGAATGTATTGTTTATGCTGAAGCGGAAATTAGGAGTACGATAGCCAATGATCTGTCTGTCTTTGTCAGCAGAGATCTTACCATCGCCATCCACATCTTCGAGCCTGAACTGGCCGGGATTGAAGGAAGCGTGAATGGTTTTGTTGAATAATTCCTCCTCAGTCCATACTCCGCCTGTACGTTTGTAATCATAAATTGACCTGATGGGATGATCAATAAACCAGGAATTACCGATATCATCAGTCTTTGTTCCGTAAAGGTCAATTATTTTATCCCTGTTCAGGGAGAAAACGAATCTGCTTTCCCATCCGAGCCGGCCTTCAAGATTTACTGTATTTAGCTCAATCTCGATTCCCTTGTTGCCGAGCTGGCCGATATTGCTCCAGATATTTGAGAAACCGGTTGAGAGCGGAAGCGATTGTCTTACAAGAACATCATTGGTTTTAGATTGATAAACATTAATCTCGCCCGAGATCCTGCTTTTCAAAACAATAAAATCAAGCCCCAGGTTGATCGATCTGGTTGTTTCCCAGCCTAAATCCGCATTTCCCAAAGCGGTTGGTCCGACGCCTATGGCTGTTGATGATCCGTAACAATAATATAATGTTCCTACTGTAGACAAGCTCGAGTAACGGCCGATACCCTGGTTGCCATTTTCTCCATAAGATACTCTGAGCTTTAGGAAATCAAGCCAGTCAATATTCTGCATAAATGATTCTTCCGAGATTGACCAGGCTAGCGAGAGTGATGGGAAATCGGCCCACTTTTTGCCTGCTCCGAATCCTGAATATCCGTCTCTTCTGTATGTTCCCGTCAGAAAATACCTGTTGTTAAATACATAGTTAATACGGGCCATATAAGCGAGGGAATTTTCATCCCAGGCACCGGAATCAGTTGACACCGTGCCTGCAAATCCCATATCATTGTAACCAAGCAGTTCATTAGAGAAATTCGATCCATCTATTCCTGAGCTTCTGCCATAGGTTTTCTCGCGGGTATAGACCAGGGTTCCGTTTATCCTGTGCATACCGGCAAACTCATTTGTGTAGGTGAGAATATTATTTATCAGCCAGTTTTGAGAATGTGAAATTGAAATTGTTGCCCGCCCGTTATATGAAGCGCCTTCTTCTACTTTTTTCGGATAATAAGTTCTGTTATCCCTGGTGGTATAATTTTCAGAATAGTTAAATTCATAATTTAATCCCTTTATCCAGGGTATTTCAAGTTTTCCGACGAAAGAGGTAAATATATTCTTTGTTTTATCTGCATTGTCCACCAGTTTTGATCTCAGGGGATGTCTCATCAGCATTTCATTATTATATAGCTGGGGATATTCACCGAATTCGTTGAATACCTGTGATAACGGGGTTGTATTTCGCGCCCAGCTGAGGTTTGCAGGAATTCCTGAATTATCCCTGTTCGATAATGACGTTGTTAAACCGAGAGTCAGCCATTTGAAAGGATTACCTTCAACCTTACCGAAAAATGTGGACCTTGAAAACTGGTCATTCTCCATAACTCCTGTCTGATCCATGTATGAACCGGATACATAATAATTGTAAGCATCACTTCCGCCGGAAAGGCTTAATTCATAATTGGCTATGGGAGCTACCCTGGTAACGACATCTATCCAGTCAGTTTCAATCCCTGCCAGGTAATTATCCTTTTCCTCTTCAGATCGAAGGGCCTGGAGCACTACTGCCTCAGTGAGAACATCCGCATAGACAGGTCTTCCTCCCTGATCAGTCGCACTGGTTGGTTTTTTACTATACCATGAATATAACTTCTGCATATAGGCAAAGTCAACAAGTTTCCGTATATACTGATCGGCATTCATAACCGTGACAGGATTATTGGTCATATCCTGAAAACCATAATAGGTATTAAGATTCAGGGTAGGCTTGCCTTTTGATCCCTTCTTTGTTGTGACAATAATTACACCATTTGCGGCTCTTGCACCGTAAATTGCAGATGCACTTGCATCTTTCAGAATGTCGATTCTCTCAACGTCTGACACATTGAGGTCATTGAGTGAACCATGATAAATAATACCATCCAGAACTATCAGTGGATTCGTGCTTGCCGACAATGTATTTTGTCCCCTGATTGAAAAACTGGGTTCAGCGCCTGCTATTCCTCCTCCTCCCTGTACATTTAAGCCAGCAGCATATCCGCGGAGAGACTGGGTTAGACTCGCATTGGCTGCAGGTGCCATTTCAGCCATATTTATACTTCCAACCGATCCTGTAAGATCGCTCTTTTTCATAGTACCATATCCGATTACAACTACTTCGTCCAGTGCTACGGCTGACTCGGTCATTGATAAATTGATCTCTCTCTGTGTTCCGATAGGTAATACCTGTGGTTCCATCCCGACAAATGTAAATGTAAGGCTCCTGGCTCCCGGAGGTACGTCAATACTGTATTTGCCGGCAATGTCGGTAATGGTTCCCTGGGTCGTTCCGGTTACAACAATGTTGACTCCTGGGAAAGGATTGCCATCCTTGTCCGTAACAGTACCGGTTATTCTGTTTTGCTGCAGATCTGCAACCAAAGATGGTTCACTCTTAAATACCGGACTCTTTCCAGAGACATTCAGGAAAGTAAAAATCAGCAAAAGAGTTGTCAGATTAATGACAAGGAAAACTTTTCCCGGACAAACTTTAAATCTAGCTGCCCGCTGTAAACTGAAGAATTTTCTCATAAATTAACAGGCTTAAAAGGTTAGTAAGAAAATAAACTACAAGTAATGATCAAGTTAAATAAAAAGGTTTTCTCTTTATGATCTTAATCAAAATGCTGGATTTTTTAAACAGCTACAAGGTATATCTTAAAAATAATAAATCCAAATTCTAACTAATACTCATTTTGAATTAATTATCATTAAGTCCCGACAGAATTGCATTGTGGGGTGACTCTTTCAACGAACCAAATGCACCTGATTATAAGTTTGACCAGAGTTCCAGCCAAATGCCTGGTCCGGTCCAACAACGCCAGGCTGAATCATTTAGTTTTTTGTTGCATTATTAACTGGTCTGTGCAAAGATAACATTGCAGCACTTGCAGATGGGCTTTCAAGAAAGTCTCACTCAGTTTAATGGAAAAGGAATATGGAAGCCAGATACGAAACCTCACCTTGACTGAATGAGAAAAAACAATTATTGACAAGTTGGCTTACCAGCCTGTTGCTGAAAAAGTAAACTATTATTTGAAGAATTCAATGTTCAGAATTTGGCATATATATCAGGCAAATTTCATTCGATAAATCAGGGCTTCGCCTGCATCATTTGCTCCAATGATCATAAACACGATATCATGGATCGGATCATAAGCCCAGGCACGGTTTTGTCCTAACATATCATTCATTGTCCGTCCCTCAGGTGGTTCGATATTCCTCTTATACCAGCGGTTTTCGCCGACATGATAAGCCCAGATCCCGGACCTGGACCTATCCCCTTCAGGCGAGCCAGCAGTAAGGAACATATCATCGTCTGGAAGGTAAGCAGCTTCACGTCTGCAGACCGGAGGTTGTCCTCCGGTAGCAGTGGCAAAATCCGGTTCAATCTTTTCCCATTGGCCTGTTTTCAGGGGGAAACGCCAGAGCTCATCTTGTTTGGGGCCTGCACCATGCAGTATCAGTTGATCCCGGTGAGAATCGTAAACCAGGGCAGTCATCTCATACAGGTTCTGTGGCCAGGGTCCTTTGAGGGTGAGTTTCTTCCATTGCCGGCCAGCCACATCGAGCAGATATACCGAGTTATCCACAATAGTCTCGCCATTCCAGGTGGTCATATCAGCCCGTTGTTTGCTATCAAACGCTCCCCAATTGTAGTCTACTGCCATCACTCCCTTAGGAGTCTGAACCAGCAGGTCAAGGCCTGTTAATCCGCAGCATATTATTTCCCATTTCTGGCTCTCTTCATGATAGACCCAAGTGCCCCACTTTGTGTAATACGAAGGGCTGAAGTTTTCTTTTGTTCCGGCCCCAATTTTCTTTGGCTCAATATCCTTCAACGGTTCAGGGTTATAGTCTCCGGTCAGATATACAGTCTTGGTATTAATAATTTTCCTGCTCACCGGATCATAAGCATATATCTTGCGGCCATGACGGATCCATGGACCACCACTGAATGTCACGCCACCGGCAATGATCCCTTTGTCCCAGGCGCGTTCGGGATACTCGGCTATAATTGGGCTTGACACCCAGGTATTTTGCTCAACATCGTAAAAATCATTTTCATTGCCTCCATAACCACAATGTCCACCGCCCCAGTAGATAATTCTGCCCTTATCGGTATCGAACGCACAGGATCCCCAGGTTCGTACCGGAACTAGCCGGCCGGGTTTATCAAAATGGACCCACTGGTTACCTGGCATTTTCTGGATTCGTGTCATCTGCTCACGGTAACGAACAGCATCCGGCTCTGTACCTTCAATAACCTGTTTGACAGGTCGTTTGGGAAGCTCGCGTTCCGGCCCCGGAACTGCTGTTTCATCCGCCAGTCCCTGCTTCTCAATCTGGTAAGCATAAGTGGTACGGACAGGATATATTTCATTGCAACCGTGGGTGTCACCCTCGCGTTTTTTCGAGGTAGTAAGCAGAATAATACTTGAATCCGGTATGATATCTGCAGTAACATACCAGCCGACAGATGTTTCACCCCGCAGCCTGTGCCACGAATCGGAAGCAACATCATATCCCCACATATCTGTTAACTCCTCATAGTTGTAGCCACCTCCCATTATTACCAAACCGGAGGGTCGGTTATAAACGGCGAAATGTCCGGCACGGGCCTCAGGGACACCTGCAGAGGTACTCTTGCGCCAGGTGTCTCTTCTAAGGTCCAGTATCCAGGTATACGCGCGAAAGTGGCTCTGACCATCACCACCAAATACAACTATAACCTTTTTCCTGGTATCACAAACCAGCCGGGTGCACATGCGGGGTGGAGAATCACCACCGGTACTGACAGGCGACCAATTGCCGGTTTTGCAGTTATATTCCCATGTACCGGTGTAACCTACTAGACGACCTTCAGTATCAGGTTCTGCAACATGCCCTCCACCATAAAGAATGATCCGGTCACCAAAGGGATCATAACATAACGACCCAAACGATACAGGGGGCGGTGCCTGATCGCCATCAATTGATGACCAAATGCGCTCTTCCACATGGTAGGCAAATGTCCTTCCCCCAGTGAAATAGACCATCCTGCGACGCTTGCTGTCATATGTGACCTGATCCCCCACAATGTTAAGGTCGGGTCGGAGCACTCCACTGCGCTCCTTGAGCTGAGGACGATAATAGCCCGGGGTTATTCCCTGGTATGTATTTACATGGTGCATTGGTGGCAGGCTTTTGCGCCACTCCTCCAGCTTGCCATGGGGTAAGTGATTCTCCCAGGAACCAGTTACAGGATTAAATGCCACAATATCGTATTCCTTGTTGCCAGACCAGGGTTTCTCAGGATTGCCATAGTCTCCGGAATAATACCCATGAAATCCCCAGAGCAGAAAACAGTTTATATCAGGTGCATAACGAAAAGAGCTGAACCGTCGTGCACCTTGATCCTCCTGCAAAATGAGACTCCAATTATTGGTTGTAAGTTCCAGATTGTCATTTCCCTGCGATTCGTCCAACTGAGAACCAGATTTTTTCGTGCCTTTGCACATCGCAAAAAGACCTCCAAAACCCAGAGCAGATGTCTTAATGAATTGCCTGCGTTTAACTTGCTTATTCATATTATGGAATTTGTTAAGTAAAAATGAGTATACCCGATGTTAGCTTGTATACTTGCTACGGATTCGTCTCTTAATATCCTTCACCATTTTAGGTATTCCGTATAATATTATCCAAATCACTTGCCCAAATATCATAAATAAAACTTACTTAAAAGGACTCACCTTTGCCAAAGCGATAAATGCATTAA
>DNOQ01000508.1 GCA_003501665.1 Bacteroidales bacterium
TGAGACAACACCTTCACCATATATTTTGTTGAAAAGGTCAGGACCGGTCTCAGCCGGACAGAACCTTGAAATTTCCTTAATGGTAAACCTGAAATCGCCATCCAGATTCTCAACTTCCGTATTATCTTTTCTGAGTAATCCGGCTATTTCGGTTGTATTCGGAAAAGCTTTCCTGATGTTGAAATCCACACTTTCATTTTCATTTTTCCCGATAAACGTTTTCTTTATTTCTTCATCCTTTATTATATTTAAAGAAAGTGTTGTTTCTTCTGCACTGATACCTTCCGGGATTATCTCTCCATTTTCGCTGACAGCTTCAATTCTGCCCTTCAGCATATCTTTTTCTCCGGAAATGTCTGCCTTTCTGAATTCACCATAACGGTGGGTATAATTGCTGACATAATCATTTTTCATTTTATCGTCAATGATGATCTCGTGTAAGGTGACTTTATTTTTTTTACTGAGGTTGAGTTCGAAGTCCGGCGACAATCCCAGCTCAAAGGAAAAGGTGAATTCATCACTGTTTTCGATATCGAATTGTTCATTTTCATCAGATATGGGAAGGGGATCGCCGAGGATCTTAATTTTTTCATCAACCAGGTATTTATGGACATTCTCAGACACCATTTTATTAATTTCATCGAGTTTAACGGCAGTTCCGTACATCTTTTTGATAATGCCAATAGGCACCATACCGGGTCTGAATCCTTTTATATTTGCCTTTTTACGATAATCTTTTAAAACTGTTTCAACTCTTTCTTCATAATCGGGTTTGCCTATCTTCACTTTCAGAACGGCATTCAGGTCACCTGTTGTTTCCTTGGATATATCCATTTTAAATAAATAATTGAATTATTGTCATAATTAAAAACCGCCGGAACGCCCAATATCCGGGGTTTAAGGCGGTTTGTCATTTTTGTGCGGATGAAGGGACTCGAACCCCCACGTCATTAAGACACAAGATCCTAAGTCTTGCTCGGCTACCAATTACGACACATCCGCGAAAAAATCCCCGCAAAAGTACTATAAAATAGGTTAAAAACAAACAGATGATCAACGCCGCAATTCGAAGTTCTTTCCCAGATAGACCTTTCTGACGTGTTCATCTTCTGCAAGCTGAGATGATGTTCCCGATTTAAGAATCTTTCCTTCGAAAAGAAGGTATGCCCTGTCGGTAATTGACAGTGTTTCATGTACATTATGATCGGTGATAAGGATTCCTATATTTTTGTTTTTGAGGTGGGAAACTATATTTTGAATATCCTCAACTGCTATGGGATCGATACCCGCAAAAGGTTCGTCCAGCAGTATGAATTTGGGTTTCAGGGCAAGAGCCCTTGCAATCTCAGTGCGTCTTCTTTCTCCGCCTGACAGATGAATTCCTTTGTTTTTCCTTATTTTCTGAAGTCCGAATTCGTTCAGAAGCGATTCGACCCTGTCAGCCTGTTCCTCTCCTGAAAATGAAGATAATTCAAGTACTGCCCGCAGATTATCTTCCACGGAGAGATTCCTGAAAACTGAGGCTTCCTGGGCAAGATATCCCAGCCCTTTTCTTGCACGCCTGTAGACAGGCAGATTTGTAATCTCTTCACCGTCAAGGTATATCCTTCCCTCCTTAGGTCTGATCAGGCCTACAATCATATAGAAAGAAGTGGTCTTTCCCGCACCGTTGGGTCCGAGCAGACCAACGATCTCGCCCTGTTGCACTTCGAAGGAGACATGATCAACAACCGTACGGTTGTGATACTTTTTAACCAGATTCTCGGTATGAAGTTTCATGATTTGATTCAGGTTGCAGGATTCGCTGCCTTTTCAGGTTTATCATTCTCCATGAATGAATCGTGTTCTTTCTGTTTTTTCTTTATAACTCTGCCGGAGATACCTATGCTGACTTCATAGAGGATCAGAATGGGAATTACGACAAGTGTCTGTGAGAATATATCGGGAGGAGTAATGATAGCTGCCAGTATAAATGTTACAACAATTGAATGCTTACGATATTTTCTCATGAATTCGGGTGTTAAGACTCCGATCTTGGTGAGGAAAAATGCAATTATAGGAAGTTCAAACACAAATCCCGTTGCAAGACATATCGAAGAGACTGTTCCTATATATGATCTGATATTTATCTGGTTGACAACATCAGGACTCACCTGATAGGAGCTCAGAAAATGGATTGAAAGAGGTGCGAGTATAAAATAACCGAACAGGACACCAAGGAAAAAGAGCGAAGTAGTGGATATAACCGCCCCTTTGGTATATTTTGCTTCATTTTCGTGCAGAGCAGGTTTGAAAAACATCCAGAATTCGTAGATGATAACCGGGAATGCCATAATTATACCTGCAACAAGTGCAACAACAATGTGCGTTGTTATCTGTCCTGCCATCTTGATGCTGATAAGATTGAGCGGCTGCCTGTTTATGCATAATGCTTCAATGCTGAGCTGATGTCCGAAAAAATTTGCATGCCCCAGGTTGCACAACAACCTGTTGGTAATGAAATCAGGATCCTTGGGGGCAAGAATTATGGTATCAAATATGAAATTCTTTAATACAAACGCGGTTATCATCAATACTGCAATTGCAATAATTGATCGTATGATATGCCATCTGAGCTCTTCGAGATGTTCAAGGAATGACATCTCTCCTTCACCTCCCCTTTCTGATTTCCACCTGACAGCCATCCGAAGTTAAATTTTTTTAAATTCAGCGTGTAAAGATGCTAAATCTTCAATTGGAAAACAATATTAGCAGGATTATATAATACTATTATGAAAAACTTATTGTTAATAATTCCTTAAATTATTTTTTTGTCTGGAAAATTATTAAATTTATATAAAAAGTAAGAAAGGAACAGTTTTGACAATTATATCCAATTGTGAAGTGATGGTTAGTGACAGTACCATACATGATTATTTAAAGAAGTATTTTGGCTTTGATACTTTTAAAGGCAATCAGGAAGAGATAATTAAAAATATTCTGGCAGGCAGGGATACATTTGTTCTGATGCCGACCGGCGGGGGGAAATCTCTCTGTTATCAGTTACCTGCTGTAATGGGTAAGGGTACGGCAATAGTCATATCACCACTGATTGCGCTGATGAAAAACCAGGTGGATGCGATGAGGAATTTCAGTACAAGTGACGATGTGGCACATTTTCTTAATTCTTCCCTTACAAAAGCTGAGATTACCAGGGTTAAAAAAGATGTACTCGACCGTGAAACGAAATTATTATATGTTGCTCCTGAATCGCTGACCAAAGAAGATAATATTGAATTCCTTAAAAATATAAAGATTTCCTTTTATGCCGTTGATGAAGCTCATTGTATTTCGGAATGGGGACATGATTTCAGGCCTGAATACAGACGGATCAGACCGATAATAGATACAATCGGCCGGGCTCCGATCATAGCACTTACCGCAACAGCAACGCCAAAAGTACAGCACGACATTCAGAAAAACCTGGGTATTCTTGAGGCAGGTATATTTAAATCCTCCTTTAACAGACCAAATCTTTACTATGAAGTCAGATCAAAACAGGATGTCACAAAGGAGATCATCAGATATATTAAGAATAATCCCGGCAAATCGGGTATTATTTATTGCCTTAGCCGGAAGAAGGTCGAAGAAATAGCCGAAGTGCTCAAGGTGAATGGGATAAGAGCTCTTCCTTATCATGCCGGTATGGATTCTGCAACAAGGACACAGAATCAGGACAGATTCCTTATGGAGGAGGTGGATGTAATCGTTGCCACCATTGCTTTCGGGATGGGGATTGACAAACCGGATGTGAGATTTGTTATACATTACGACATTCCAAAAAGCCTTGAGGGATATTATCAGGAAACAGGAAGGGCCGGGCGCGACGGAGGTGAGGGAAACTGCATCGCTTACTACAGCTATAATGATATAATGAAGCTGGAGAAATTCATGCAGGGCAAACCGATCGCTGAACAGGAGATAGGAAAACAACTTCTGCTTGAAACCGTCTCATATGCCGAATCTTCGGTCTGCAGAAGAAAATTGCTTCTCCATTATTTCGGGGAGGAATATCCAAAGGACAATTGTGAAGCATGCGACAATTGCCTGCATCCAAAAACCCAGTTCGAAGGAAGCGAGTCGGTCGTCAATGTTCTGGAAACCATACTGGCAGTTAAAGAAAAATTCAAAGCCGACCATATTGCACATATCCTTTGCGGAAAAGTAACATCCGCGGTTAAATCCTATAAGCATAACAAGCTCGAATTTTTCGGAATAGGTGAAGAAAAGGATGAAAAATACTGGAATATGGTGATACGACAGGCTCTGATCGCAAAATTCCTCACAAAAGATATTGAGAATTACGGGCTGCTGAAAGTCACACAGAAAGGAAATGAATTTCTCAATAAGCCGGGATCCTTTATGCTTGCCGAGGATCACGACTATGCCGATACAACCGACGAAGAGAATGCATTCGGGGCAAAAACAGCTGCGGTGGATGAAGAACTTTTCAGTATCCTTAAAGACCTGAGAAAAAAAATATCAAAGCAGAAAGAGGTCCCGCCATTTGTTATTTTTCAGGATCCTTCCCTCGAAGATATGGCCATACAGTATCCCATAACACTCGATGAACTTCAGAATATATCGGGAGTCGGAGCGGGGAAAGCACATAGATATGGTAAAGAATTCGTTGAACTCATTAAAAAATATGTTGAGGAGAAGGAAATAATAAGGCCACTCGATATGGTTGTCAAATCAGTGGTGAATAAATCCGGAATAAAAGTCTACATAATCCAGAGCATAGATATGAAAAGGCCACTGGAAGATATTGCGGAAGTCAAAGGACTTGAGATGGGAGAACTTATTTCGGAAATTGAAGCCATAGTAAATTCGGGGACCAGACTCAATCTCGATTATTATATCAGTGCTGTAATTGAGGATGACCGCCAGCAGGAGATCTATTCCTATTTCAGGGAAGAAGCCGAATCAGATTCACTGGAGGAAGCTATAGCAGAACTTGGTAATGATTTTGAAGAAGAAGAAATAAGGCTGATTAGGATCAAATTCCTTTCGGATATGGGAAATTAACGTCTCCAGCCTTTACGTGAAAGAACGACTGAGATAACAGCAAGAACATAAAAAGGATAAATAAATTGTGAAATGAAAAACCATCTCATTAGTCTTTCTTTTTTATAACGGGAGGTTGTATTCTTTAATATCAGATAATCAGGTAAGGATTTTATCAGAAATACTGCTGCGAACAAAACAAGATATCCGGCTTCGAAGATACCTGCCATGAGTGTTAAAAACTGGAGTACAACGACAGCCAGTGTGGCTACTGCTGTCAGTTTCGTGGAAAAATCAGTGTATGAACCTGCCTTTGATAGCCATCTGGCTCTCTGTTTCAGAAATGCTCCCGCAGATGATGAAGCGGCTGTTATGACTGCTGCGTCTTCCGATTCGAGCCATAATATCCGGGACTGCTTCTCTTTCTTCATGTTGTGCATAAGAAAAACATCATCACCCGATATTAGTTCATCATGAAGGCATTCAGAGTGGTTTTTAAAGGATTCCTTTGTGAATGAAAGGTTTGCTCCGTTGCACATTAATGGATCTCCTGCCACGGCCGATCCGGCTGTAATTCCCTGAAGGCTCAGGAATTCAAGTTCCTGAAAATGATTAAATAAGCCATGCCTGTCATCAAGGAGTACGGGCGAAATGATCATTTCAGGTTTTTCCTTATAATAAAATGAAACAATTGTTCTGAGCCAGCTTCTGTTCAACCTGCAGTCGGCATCTACCGTAATGATCAGGTTACCTGAAGCTATTCCGCAACCGGTTTTCAGTGCAGCTTTTTTCCCTGTACCTTTATTCCTGTAAACCTGCAGGTTACTCAGATCCCTGAATCCGGAAGCAGTATCATAGGTTGAATCAGATGAATTATCATCGATTACTATTATCTCAAACATGCCTGAAGGATAATCCTGCAACGATATATCTCCCAGCAGAAGAGGCAGGTTGTTCTCTTCGTTTCTGCATGCTGTAAGAATGGTCGCGAATACTGACGGAGACTCTGAGGGTGAGTAGGGTATTATTTTCAAAAGGTTTCTGAATATTTTCAGAAGTATATATAAATAAGGTATAAGGATTACCAGAAGGAACCAGTGCATGGGTTATTTCCTCATCCATTCGTAAAAATTATAATGTCCGCTGCTCATTCCCAGGGATTCGTATGTTTTCATTGCCCTTTTATTCGCTGTTTCAACATACAGACGTAGTCCGGCAATATCCAGCCCGGTTGCTTTATCCCTGATATGAGTATACATCTTTCTGAATATACCCTTACGTCGGTATTCAGGCATTACATATACCGACTGGAACCACCATACGTTGCAGTTACGCCAGTCGCTCCATTCAAAAGTGATCAGGAGGGAAGCCACAATCCTGCCATCTGTTTCCGTTACATAATATTCACCTTTATGAGGATCGCTGAAAACAGCATTTACCCCCCTGGTAACTGTATCCCTGTCGAGGGATATCTTTTCTGTTTCCCATGCCATTTTAATCTGGAATTCAATTATATACAGGGCATCTTCAGGAATTGCTTTTCGTACTGTCAACATCAGGATGTGATTTAAATCTTTTAACCACGGAGGTTCACGGAATTAAACGGAGTATCACTGAGTTTTCAAATCCCTCCTGTCTCTTAGTCTCCCCTTCCGCTTCGCGAAACTGCTTCGCTCAGCTCCTCATCTCCCCCTCTCCTCATCTCCCCCTCTCCCTACTACTACTCACCACTCACCACTCACCTCCGTTAATACTCGTCCCAGCTCTTTATCGCCAGTTGATCTTCCCCGATCCTGCAGAATGCAAGTATAAATGCACTTGCCAGTCTTGAATTTGTAATAAGAGGGATATTAAAATCAACTGCACTTCTTCTTATTGAATAGTCATTATCAAGTTCCGTAGCCGTAAGGTCTTTGGGTATGTTTATTACAAGGTCAACCTCCCTGTTACGGATCAGTTCGATGGTATTCGGGGATTTATCCTCATCGGGCCAGTAGGCGATAGTAGCTTCCACACCGGCATTTTGAAGGAATTGTTGTGTTCCCCTTGTTGCATAAATTGTATGGCCCCTGGCTTTCAGAGCTTTAGCGCTATTAAGCAGTTCAACCTTTGAACGGGCAGGTCCTGTCGATAAAAGTATACTTTTCCGGGGAATCCTGTAACCTACGGAAAACATTGCTTTAAGGATTGCCTCATAGAATCCTTCGCCAATACATCCGACCTCTCCGGTGGAGGACATGTCAACTCCCAGCACAGGGTCGGCTTTTGCAAGACGTGAAAAACTGAACTGAGGAGCTTTTACTCCTACATAATCAAGTTCAAATACCGATTTATGGGGCTTCTCAGCAGGAATACCGAGCATTACCTTCGTGGCGAGTTCTATGAGATTTGTTTTAAGGACTTTTGAGACAAATGGCATGCTGCGGCTTGCACGCAGATTACACTCTATGACCTTTATTTCATTATCCCTGGCAAGGAATTGTATATTAAAAGGTCCGGTTATATTGAGCTCCCCGGCAATAAGTCTTGATATTCTTTTTATACGTCTGACGGTTTCGAAATATATCTTCTGCGGAGGGAAGACTATTGTTGCATCTCCTGAATGGACCCCGGCAAACTCCACATGTTCGCTGATGGCATAGGCCAGTATCTCGCCCTCCCTTGCCACTGCATCTATTTCTATCTCCTTGGCGTTCTCAATGAATTCGGAAACGACAACCGGATACTGTTTGGAAACCCGGGCGGCAAGGTTGAGATAATGTATAAGTTCATCCCTGTTCGATACGACATGCATGGCAGCTCCGGAAAGAACATAAGATGGTCTTATGAGTACGGGGAAACCTATTCTTTCGACAAATCCGAAAATATCCCCGGTTGATGAAAGTTCCTTCCATCTTGGCTGGTCAACAGACAGATTATCAAGCATTCCGGAAAATTTATGGCGGTTTTCCGAGCGGTCTATCGAGACAGGCGAGGTACCCAGAACCGGGACCTTCTCCTCGAAAAGCCTCATCGCCAGGTTATTGGGAATTTGTCCCCCTACCGAAATAATGACCCCTCCCGGATTCTCAAGCTCGATTATGTCAAGTACCCTTTCAAATGTAAGTTCATCAAAATAGAGTCTGTCGCAGATATCATAATCGGTGCTGACAGTTTCGGGATTATAATTGATCATGACGGATCTGAATCCTTCCTTCTTTATTGTAATGATGGCATTAACCGAACACCAGTCAAATTCGACACTTGACCCGATCCGGTATGCTCCCGATCCGAGAACGATTATTGACTTTTTATCATCCTCGCATTTAATGTCATGTTCATTTCCGCTGTATGTAAGATACAGATAGTTTGTTACAGCCGGATATTCTGCTGCCAGAGTGTCAATTTGTTTGATATAAGGAACGATCCCAAGCGATTTTCTCAGTTTTCTGACTTTCTTCAGATCATTATTGATAGCAGTTGCACCGGATCTCATTACATGGCGGGCGATCTGAAAATCGCTGAAGCCATATATTTTGGCACGCGAAAGGAGATCAGCGGGAACACTTTCAATTTCTTTATAACTGCTCAGTTCATTTTTAATGTTAATAATATTGCGGAGTTTGAAAAGGAACCATTTATCGATCCTGGTAAGCTCGTGTATGGTGTCTATTGATATACCCCTGTCGAGCGCTTCGGCAATCGAAAAGATCCTCATGTCGGTGGGTTCGGAAAGCTCTTTTTCGAGATCATCGAAATTGAGTTCACGATTGCCGGTAAATCCATGCATCCCCATTCCGATCATGCGAAGACCTTTCTGAATAACTTCTTCAAAGTTCCTTCCTATCGACATTACCTCCCCGACGCTTTTCATACTGCTGCCGATTGTATGCGATACGCCTGAAAATTTATTAAGATCCCATCGTGGTATTTTACATACTATATAATCGAGAGCAGGTTCAAAGCATGCGGTTGTATTTTTTGTGACAGAGTTTTTAAGCTCATGCAGGCCATAGCCTGTCGCGAGTTTTGCAGCAATAAAAGCCAGAGGATATCCTGTTGCTTTTGATGCAAGAGCGCTGGAACGGGAAAGTCTTGCATTCACTTCAATAACCCGATATTCCTCAGAATCCGGAGAAAGAGCAAACTGGACATTGCACTCGCCTATGATTCCGATATGTCTGATTATCTTTATTGAGAGTTCCCTGAGTTTATGATATTCACTGTTGGTTAATGTCTGTGATGGAGCTACAACAATACTTTCACCGGTATGAATACCAAGAGGATCAAAGTTCTCCATGTTGCATACCGTTATACAATTGTCATACCTGTCACGTACTACTTCATATTCTACCTCTTTCCATCCTTTCAGGGATTCCTCAACAAGTATCTGATCAGTATAGGAAAATGCCCTGGCAGCAAGCATTTTGAGCTCTTTTTCATCTGCAGCGAATCCGCTTCCCTGTCCTCCGAGGGTAAAAGCGGATCTTATAATTACAGGGAACCCCAGCTTTACTGCAGCTTCGAGTGATTCTTCAACGGCTGATACTGCAATGCTGCGCGGAGTCCTGATGTGTATCTCATTAAGTCTCCTGACGAACAATTCACGGTCTTCTGTATCAATTATTGCTGTCACCGGTGTGCCAAGCACTTTCACTTTGTGTTTTTCCAGTACTCCTGTCCTGAAGAGTTCAGTACCGCAATTCAGAGCAGTCTGGCCTCCGAATGAAAGCAATATACCATCAGGATTTTCCTTTTCTATCACTTTTTCAACATAATATGGAGTGACCGGAAGGAAATATATCTTGTCGGCCAGTTCTTCCGATGTTTGTACCGTCGCAATATTGGGATTGATAAGAATTGTCTTTATCCCCTCTTCCTTTAGTGCCTTAAGAGCCTGAGAACCTGAATAATCAAATTCTCCGGCTTCACCTATTTTAAGTGCACCTGATCCGAGCAGCACTACCTTCTTTATAACTTCTTTCATGCCTGAAATTTCGTGATCAAAAATAAAACAATTTTCTTATCATAATTTGTTTATGTAAAAATATGAATATATTTGCAATTAAATTGAATAAATATGCAGAAAGCTGAAAGATTGCTGGCCATTGAGAAAATACTGGCATCTGAAGATATCGCATCTCATGAAGTTTTACTAAGGAAGCTTAAGGGTAAAGGCATTAAATGCACTCAGGCGACCCTGTCACGAAATTTGCGGCAGCTTGGTGCAGGAAGAAAGCCCGACGGGAAAGGAGGGTATAAATATTTCCTGCCGGAGAACCGGGTAACTCAGGCAACTTCCGACGAAAAGCTTCAGGTATTGCCTGTTATTACAAGCCTGTTGGAGGCAAATGGTATGATACTGATAAGGACTCTTCCCGGAAATGCAAGTAATACAGCTATATATATAGATAATGCTTCGAGATTTGAGATTGCAGGCACCATTGCAGGAGATGATACAATACTGGTTATTCCACGGAATGGAATAACGGACAAGCAGATTCATTCCTGCCTTGAAGTCATACTGCCCGGTCTTCATGAACACGTGAAAAACAAATAGAAAGGAAGAATATTTAACATAAATAATTGTTTAAAAATCAAAATGATGAAAGAAAAGGTTGTACTGGCTTACAGCGGCGGGCTGGATACTTCAGTCATACTTAAATGGCTGATCGGGAAAGATTATGACGTTATTGCCTACGTTGCGGATGTAGGGCAGAATGAGGATTTCGAGGAGTGCAGAAAAAAAGCATTGATGCTTGGAGCTTCGAAGGTTATCATTTCAGATCTGAAAAGGGAATTTGTAGAGAAATATGTTTTTAAAGCAATAATGGCGAATGCCATATATGAGGACAGGTATTTACTGGGAACAGCACTTGCGAGGCCTCTGATAGCCAAGAAGCAGATTGAAGTGGCAAAGCAGGAGGGAGCAGTCGCAGTTGCTCACGGCGCGACAGGAAAAGGCAATGACCAGGTAAGATTTGAACTTTGCTACTATGCATTGATGCCGGGTGTCAAAGTTATTTCACCCTGGAAAGATAAGGAGTTTCTATCCACTTTCAAAGGAAGGACCGACCTGCTGAAATATGCATCAGAGAATAAAATTCCTGTTAAAGCCAGTATTGATAAACCTTACAGTGAAGATGAAAACCTGATGCATATAAGTCATGAAGCAGGAGTACTTGAAGATCCCATGTATACATTACATAAGGACATGCTGGAAAAAATGGTGATGCCGCAGGATGCTCCGGATAAAGAGACAAGGATAGTGATTCATTTTAAAAATGGCATTCCGGTCAAGGTCATTAATAAGGAGGATGGAACAACAAAGGAAGATCCTTATGAAATGTTTTTTTATCTCAATCAACTGGCAGGAGCGAATGGAATTGGATTACTCGATATGGTCGAGAACCGGTTTGTCGGTATAAAATCAAGAGGTGTTTATGAAACTCCGGCTGCAACCGTTCTTCATATTGCCCACAGGGATATTGAAGGAATAGCAATGGACCGGGAGGTAAAGCGCCTGGTAAGTATGCTTACGCCGAAATTTGCCGAACTTATCTACAATGGTTTCTGGTTCAGTCCCGAAATGGATTTCCTGATGGCAGCAATTGAAAAGAGCCAGGAACTTATCGACGGAAGCGTTCATCTCTGCCTTTATAAAGGCAATGTTCTGATTGAAGGACGTGAATCTCCCTCATCATTATATAATGAAAAGCTGTCGAGCATGGATATTGACGGAGGCTTTGACCAGACCGACAGCAGGGGATTTATCAAGATCAATGCCATAAGGCTCATGGCTCACAGGGCTATAGTCGAGGAGAGTCTTAAAAAATAAAACGGATAAAAATGAAACTCTGGGAGAAAGGGATTAATCCGGAACCTGCAATTATTGAATTCACGGCAGGGAAAGACCGTAAGACAGACCTGCATCTTACAAAATGGGATATAGTCGGGTCGATGGCCCACGTGATCATGTTACACGATGTAGGTCTTATTGACAATGATGAAAAGAATAATATGCTGAAAGCGCTTCACTCTCTTTTTGTATGGGATGAAGAGGGGAGCCTGGTTATTGAGAGTGGTGTTGAGGACATCCATTCACAGATTGAGAAGGAGATGGCTTCGATTCTCGGGACAACAGGGAAAAAGATCCATACAGGCAGGTCAAGGAACGATCAGGTTCTTGTTGATATAAGGCTCTACACAAGGGAGGAGATCGATAAGCTGGCATTGCTTATGAGCAGGCTCTTCAATAAATATCAGTCTTTGAGCGAACAGTACAAAGAGGTTTTATTACCGGGATACACTCACATGCAGCCGGCTATGGTCTCCTCTTTCGGATTATGGTTCGGTGCTTATGCTGAATCTCTTTCTGATGATATTGCTCTTCTTGCAACGGCACGGGCTTTGAATAACAGGAATCCTCTCGGTACTGCTGCAGGATTCGGGACAACTTTGCCGCTAAACAGGAAGCTTACATCCGAGCTGCTTGAATTTGATGATCTTTTATATAATTCAGCTTATGCCAGCCTGAGCAGGGGAAAAGTCGAAATGGCCATCGCATCAGCTCTTGCTTCACTGGCACAAACACTTTCACGCTTCTCAATGGATGTCTGTCTTTATATGAGCGCCGAATTCCGGTTTATCGATTTTCCCGATGAATATGTAACAGGCTCAAGTATTATGCCCCAGAAACGTAACCCTGATGTTTTTGAACTTATCAGAGGGAGAACAAATCTGATTCAGATACTCCCCGGTCAGGTTGCAATGCTTGTCTCAAACCTTCCTTCAGGCTATAACAGGGATCTGCAGTTGCTGAAACAGCTTATGTTCGACGCGTTCGAAGGATTGCAGGAGTGTATAGAAATAATGCTTCTCATGCTGAATAATCTGAAGATCAGGAAGAATATTACCGAGAATTCCATATATAACACAATTTTCAGTACCGAGGAGGTGAACAGACTGGTCAAACAGGGAATACCGTTCAGGGAAGCATATAAGGCAGTTTCGGATATGGTAAGGAACTCCTCGTTTTCAAAGACGGTACTATCGGATTATGTTCATGAGGGGAGTCCCGGAAACCTTTGCAATAATGAAATTGCCGCAAGGTTCAATGAAAGTGTGAAGAGTTTCAGGAATAAGTCTGCAGCAGAGATGGCTGAAAAACTTATGTGTTACGTGAGGTGATATTTTCGATAAAGACATCAAACAAATAGTCAGTATCAGTCGGTCCGCCTGAGGCTTCAGGATGGAACTGGGTTGAAAAAAACGGTTT
>DNOQ01000392.1 GCA_003501665.1 Bacteroidales bacterium
AGGTTTCGGATCAGGGAGCCAAAGGGGATCCCGTTTATGAGGTGCGTATAGGAAAGATCAGATGTGCTGATTACTGCGGCGGGCTTTTTGAAGGAACACTGGAACTGAGAGTAACACGAGGATACCCTACTTTTAATGCTACCACAGAAGAATTAGGGAGTGGTTTTTCTACTGCAATTCCAATTGATTATCCACGTGATTATGCGAAAGCAGCAATAAACAACTGGACTGTCCACTCAAATGGAGGCTGGTTTTACGTTTATGTCCCGTGGGACTCAAACTGGAAACCATCAAAAGTGCAACAATGCATTTTGGCCTATGAATATGACCAGGTAAAAGAAATATCAACAAGCGCAACTGTCGGGTATAAGAAAGATGAATTGAGTAGTACCCTGACAACCACTGCAAAGACGACTTACAGAGGTGATTTTCTGGGAATAAATGAATGGGACAGGGACTGGTTTTATGCGACAAACACAAATCCGGGTCCTTATGATGAAGTTAAGGACGGATGGACCGTACGTAAAACATGTCCGGTCTTTAAACTGACAACACCGGCAAGAACTATTTACTGATTATTAATCATTGAGGCTGTCGGAACAGGAGTTTCGACGGCCTCATCTAAATCGCGAAATATGAAGGAACTATTTTTAAAATGCAGCTTTTTATTGATCTTTTCTTTGAGTACAATTATTAATACAAGAGGAAATGATTCATTAAAATATAGTTTTTCTTTCAATTTTTACAGTGATTTGTCAGATACTTATTTAGGTGGAAGTTTAATAATGGGTGAGTTTGCTGTTAACCGCACGTGGTATGGAGCGAGCTTAGCATATGGCCATTTTATTTCCCAATCAACATTTAAATTTAGGATTATTGTTGAAGAAATAAGTAAAACTGTGGATATCCCTATTGAAGAAATGGCGATTATGCAAATGGGTACTTTATCAATTTTCATAAGACCGATACAAAAAAGGTGGATTAATACAGATATTTTATTTGGTGTTGCGATAGCTAATGCAAAAAGTTCAATACTTGAAAGTGTATATTATAATTACAGTTTCGCAGAAAACAGGTTTACATATTTATACAGGGATTACCAGCTGGTAAAAAGGACTCATTTCGGTTACCAGGCAGGATTCAATATATCATTTTTTCCTGTTCAGAAATTTGGTATACAGCTGAATTCAAGGATCCAGCATCTGAACAATGGCGGTTCCTTCTTTTTTGTCGGCTCAGGGATTATATTCAGACTTTAAACGGAAAACCATGAAGTACTTTATTATTTCAATGATCTTCTTTTTCGGACTTAGTTCAGTTGCCTTATCACAGGACGATAAATTCGTCCTCAGAACCGGGGCAGGTTATTATACTGATGTAATGGCATGGTATGACGGACCGGTTTTGTGGCTCGAAGGCGGATACAGGTTCAATACAGGCTTCTATCTGAATGCCAGGGCATCGGTCGCTACCATCGACTGGAAAATGAATGAAGGTATCTTCGCGGACTATAAAACCATAGCGCTTCGTCAAATGGCGGATATCACCTTTTCAAGACCGATAAACCTTTCGGGACAACATTACCTGGAACCGGGATTAGGGTTTAAACTGAAGCGTGAATATCATTTGCTGCCGGAAATCTCTTTTGATGAGATTTCCGGGCAGACATATATATATACAAACTACAGTTATATCTTTTATGAGATAGGCTTTACGTTGTGTCTCGATTATTACTACAAATTTCCAGGTGGGTTTTGTATAGGATTTCGTGCCGACTCCAATGTAATATGGGCCCTGGGCTTTGAAGGGCTGACCTTATCGCCTTTGTTCGGATTCAGGTTTTAGGGTGTGAGGAGATATCCCGTAAAGTATAAGGGCTGAAGCCCTGTTAGTTGCTTCACCACTGTCTCCCGCCTTGAAAGGCGGCAGTGAGACCAGCCTCTGCAATTTTTCAACAGGCTGTTAATAATATTATTACCCCTGAATGAGTTATATGAAAAATGAATATCATGAAACCCACATGTATTTTAATACACAAACACAATATTATAATAATCAGTTACATGTGGGTTCTCCCGCTTTGCGGGACAGGCTATCATACCATTAAAATTAATTATTATATGATGAAAAAACTTGCAGGACTGACAATTTTACTTTTCCTTGCTCTGTCGTGTGAGAAGGAAACAGAAAAAAACGCACTACTTGAAGCTCAATTCGACGGACAAATACGCTCCTTTAAAGCAACAGCAGTAAAATATACCGATTTTGTATCGGGACAAAAAACTGCATATGATTACCATATCAACAGCTCGGGCACAATATCACTCTCAATAGAAGCTTACGACGCAACGCTCAGCAAGGTCATCTTCAACTACCCCGATTTTGAAGTGAAATATATAGTCGAATTACCAGGCGGCACATCAAAAACCTATGAAGCAGTGTCGGGTCAGTTCAGGATCATCGGCGAAAACCACGGTAACTTCAAGGGCGACTTCTACTTTAAGGTAAAGAACATATCAGATGCCACTGATTCCGTCATGATCGCTAACGGATACTTCGATATTTACCTTAACAAGGAGGACAGAACATTTCCGTAAGAATCTTTTTTATTTTCAGAATTTACAGGT
>DNOQ01000389.1 GCA_003501665.1 Bacteroidales bacterium
ACCTGTAAATTCTGAAAATAAAAAAAGATTCTTACGGAAATGTTCTGTCCTCCTTGTTAAGGTAAATATCGAAGTATCCGTTAGCGATCATGACGGAATCAGTGGCATCTGATATGTTCTTTACCTTAAAGTAGAAGTCGCCCCTGAAGTTACCGTGGTTTTCGCCGATGATCCTGAACTGACCCGACACTGCTTCATAGGTTTTTGATGTGCCGCCTGGTAATTCGACTATATATTTCACTTCAAGATCGGGGTAGTTGAAGATGACCTTGCTGAGCGTTGCGTCGTAAGCTTCTATTGAGAGTGATATTGTGCCCGAGCTGTTGATATGGTAATCATATGCAGTTTTTTGTCCCGATACAAAATCGGTATATTTTACTGCTGTTGCTTTAAAGGAGCGTATTTGTCCGTCGAATTGAGCTTCAAGGAGTGCGTTTTTCTCTGTTTCCTGTTCACACGACAGAGCAAGGAAAAGTAAAATTGTCAGTCCTGCAAGTTTTTTCATCATATAATAATTAATTTTAATGGTATGATAGCCTGTCCCGCAAAGCGATAGAATCTACATGTAACTGATCATTATAATATTGTGTTTGTGCATTAAAATACATGTGGGTTTCATGATATTCATTTTTCATATAACTCATTCAGGGGTAATAATATTATTAACAGCCCGTTGAAAAATTGCAGAGGCTGGTCTCACTGCCGCCTTTCAAGGCGGCAGACAGCGGTGAAGCAACAAACAGTGCTTCAGCCCTTATACTTTACGGGATATCCCCTCACACCCTAAAACCTGAATCCGAACAAAGGCGATAAGGTCAGCCCTTCAAAGCCCAGGGCCCATATTACATTGGAGTCGGTACGAAATCCTATACAAAACCCACCTGGAAATTTGTAGTAATAATCGAGACACAACGTAAAGCCTATCTCATAAAAGATATAACTGTAGTTTGTATATATATATGTCTGCCCGGAAATCTCATCAAAAGAGATTTCCGGCAGCAAATGATATTCACGCTTCAGTTTAAACCCTAATCCCGGTTCCAGATAATGTTGTCCCGAAAGGTTTATCGGTCTTGAAAAGGTGATATCCGCCATTTGACGAAGCGCTATGGTTTTATAGTCCGCGAAGATACCTTCATTCATTTTCCAGTCGATGGTAGCGACCGATGCCCTGGCATTCAGATAGAAGCCTGTATTGAACCTGTATCCGCCTTCGAGCCACAAAACCGGTCCGTCATACCATGCCATTACATCAGTATAATAACCTGCCCCGGTTCTGAGGACGAATTTATCGTCCTGTGATAAGGCAACTGAACTAAGTCCGAAAAAGAAGATCATTGAAATAATAAAGTACTTCATGGTTTTCCGTTTAAAGTCTGAATATAATTCCTGAGCCGACAAAAAAGAATGAACCGCCATTGTTCAGATGCTGGATCCTTGAATTCAGCTGTATACCAAATTTCTGAACAGGAAAAAATGATATATTGAACCCCGCCTGGTAACCGAAATGAGTCCTTTTTACCAGCTGGTAGTCCCTGTATAAGTATGTAAACCTGTCTTCTGCAAGATTGTAACTATAATCAATATTTTTGAGGTAAAAACAATTAGCTTTAGCTAAAGCAATTCCCAGACTAAGGTCTATTGATATCCATTTTTTTTTAATGGGTGTCAAAAGAAAAGATAAAGAACTGTTTTTCATGTTCACCATCTCATGAATAGGAATTTCAAGAGTCTTCTCCAATTCTTCATATGGAACCTTAAAAAGGAATGTATATTTTGAGTGGAAATGTCCGTAACTTATGCTTGCACCATACCATGATTTATGAAATGTGAATTCGCTTGAAAATAGACCTCCACCTCCATATGTATCTGACAAATCACCATAAAAGGCAAATACAACAACATAATTTATTGAATCATTACTCAATGTTATGATTGAATAGTTAGAAAAGAGTAATAAAATGATTATTGATTTTCTTAAGAGATTTTTCATACTCTGTTATTTATAACCATCCCTTTGGTAATGGTTTTACCAAAAGGATGGAGTTATTAAATTCTTAATAAATGGTACGCGCTGGTGTCGTTAATTTAAGGACCGGACAGGTTTTACGTACCGTCCACCCGTCTTTAACTTCATCATAAGGACCCGGATTTGTGTTTGTCGCATAAAACCAGTCCCTGTCCCATTCGACAAAACCCAAGAAATCACCTCTATATGTTGTTTTCACTGTAGCAGTTAGAGTAATGTTAGTATTTTCTTCTTTATATCCTACTGTACCACTTTTAGTTACTTCCTTAACCTGGTCATATTCATAAGCTAAGATGATTTGTTGAGTCTTTGTGAGCTTCCAGTTTGAATCCCAGGGAATAAATACACTGAACCACCCCCCTTCGGAATGTACCGTCCAATTATTTATAGCCGATTTAGCATAATCTCTTGGATAATCAATAGGAATTGCAGTTGAAAATGTACCGCCTAATTCACCTGTAGAAGGATTTAAAATTGGATATCCTCTTGCTACTCTCAGTTCCAGTGTTCCTTCAAAAAGCCCGCCGCAGTAATCAGCACATCTGATCTTTCCTATACGCACCTCATAAACGGGATCTCCTTTGGCTCCCTGATCCGAAACCT
>DNOQ01000017.1 GCA_003501665.1 Bacteroidales bacterium
TATCCCTGACGAAAAATCAAGATATTTGTTACCATCAACATCCGTAAGTGTTATCCCGTAGCCTTCTTCAAAACATACAGGAAACAGCTTAACCTGGGAACTCAGCCCTTTCATGTATCTCGATGTGTTCTCATGCATGAGTCTCGATTTTGGCCCGGGTGTATCCGTTATAAGTCTTGGAATCCCTGTAGCGCTCGCTTTCCACCAGTCTTTTGACATAATTAAACAATTTAATATGGTTACAAAATAGTAATAATAATCAACTTTTAAAGATAAGAATTTTCTCTATAATGATCGAAATTTAAGAAAAAATCATAAATAATCATATATTTTACATGAAAGACTAATAAAATCGCTTAACGAACTACTGCTATATCAATCCTATTATAAACCAGCAAATTATGTTTTTATATCAATCAATAATGAAAAGATGACTTATGGTCCCAGTATAGATTTTGTATATATTATATAACTCTATAACAATGTTTTAATTATATTAAACAGCTATATCTATAAAATATATTTCGTTAAACTATAAAAAGACAAAAGCATATAAAATTATATAGATTTTTTTAAAAATAATTTGTTTATTATATCAATATAATTTACCTTTATCAGCATATAAAAACAATCACAAACGATCATGTCCTTATTATGAATGGAAAATATTTAAGAACCGGAAAATTATTTAACAACACTAAAAATGCTGTAATAATTGCCATCGATCATGGTTTGTTCGACGGGCCGATAAACGGAATGACAGATCTTAAAAAAACCGCAGAGAAAATTAATCCATGTGTAGATGGAGTGCTTCTGAGCCCAGGTATGATAAAACACCTGCGTTTTGTATTTGATTTCAAAGGTGCTCCTATTCCGATAGTCCGGCTTAACTGGAGTTCGGTTTATTGCTTTCACTGGAATTATAACAAAGCCTATACAGTTCTTGCCCAGACTGTTGAAGAGGCGGTTTCAAATGGAGCTGAAATTGTTTTGGCATCACTTACCCTCCAGACCGGAAGTGAAGAAACCGATACCGGAAATGTTAAAGTTTACAGCCGGCTGGTAAATGCTGCTGATAAACTCGGGATACCAATTATCGGAGAATTCTTCCCTGCTTATTCAGATACTATTACAGCCGATCAGATGTACGAACAGGTTTATTCAGGTTGCAGGATTTTAAGCGAACTGGGATGTGATATGATAAAGACCTTTTACACCAAGGATTTCGATAAGGTAACACAAAGTTGTCCTGTGCCAATATTAGGTCTGGGTGCAGAAAAGAAGCCGGCTCAGATTGAAGCGCTGCAATTGGCAGCCAATGAGATCAAAGACGGAGCAAGGGGGGTCGTCTTTGGTCGAAATGCGATACAGGTGAACAACCCTTTTGCCTTTCAGGCTGCATTATGTGAAGTCGTAAAGAATAATCTCGATCCTACCGAGGCATTTATCAAGAACAAACTATCCGATATTTAAAAATCCGTAAATGGATTTGAATCAAAACATAATTGGCATTGATGCGGGGACAACTTCAATTAAAGGTGTTATTCTTAACAGCACAGGAGATATTATTACATCCGCGTCGCAAGAATACACTCTCGAAACAGGACCAAATGAAATTTGCGAATTAAATCCGGATATTTACTGGGACATTACCTGCAGTGTGATCCATACCCTTTTACGAAAATCGGAAATTGATCCGGGTAGTATAGCGGGTATTGCCTTTTCAAGTCAGGGAGAAACTATCATCACGGTTGATTCTAAAGGCAATCCTTTAAGAAAAGCAATCATATGGCTGGATAACAGATCCGTTAAACAGGCAAATCAGATAAGGGATAAATTCGGGGAACAGCTGATAATGAATATTACCGGCCAGCCGGAAGTACTTCCTATATGGCCTGCTACCAGAATTCTCTGGATCAGAGATAATGAACCTGAAGTATTCAGGAATGCAGCGAAATATTTACTGGTTGAAGATTATCTTTTATTCAGAATGACAGGTAAATACTGTACTGAGCATTCTCTGGTATCTTCAACTCTTTATTTCGATATCTCACAGAAGAAATGGTGGAGTGAAATGCTTGATTTTATAGGCATTTCGGAAAACCATTTACCGGAATTATTCAGGTCAGGAGTCCCGGTCGGTAACCTGACCTCAGAAGCATCATCAGCAACAGGATTGACCGGAAAAACAATTTGTGTAACCGGTGCTTATGATCATCCTGCAGGTGCTATCGGATCGGGTAATATAAGAAAAGGAGATGTAACACTTACTATAGGGGCATCAATGGCAATGTGTGTAGCCATCGATAAACCTGTGTCTGACCTCTCTGTCAAACTACCATGCCAATGCCACGCTATTGATGGACTCTTTTTTTTACTTCCATATGGACAAACTGCAGGAATGGTTCTGAAATGGTTTAAGGACGAGTTTTGTCAGATGGAAATCGATGAGGCTCACCGTAATAATCAGGATCCATATGAACTGATAGATAAACAGGCAGAAAAGGTATTCCCGGGAGCTGATGGTTTAATAATGCTCCCACATTTAATGGGAGCCGGCTCTCCTGAATTTAATCCGAAAGTCAAAGGAGTTTTCGCGGGAATTAATATGAGTACAACCAGAGGACATTTCATCAGAGCCATCCTTGAATCCGTAACAGTTATGATCCACCATAACCTTGTAACTATGAAACAAAAGGGTATCCCTGTTGAAGTTATTCATGTTCTCGGAGGTGCATCAAAAAGTAAATTATGGAATCAGATCTTGTCTGATGTTACGGGTCTGCCTCTTGTAACGCTTCAAAACACAGAAAATGCAGCAACCGGTGCAGCCTTAATTGCCGGAACAGGAACTGGTGTTTTTAAGGATCTTCAAAATGCATGCGAAGTATCGGTTAAAACACATTCGAGATATATGCCGGACATTAAAAACCAGAAGATATACGATAATATTTATAATAAGTATCTGCAATTATATCAATCACTTGAAAATTACTGGTGAAATACTCAGGACAGAGTGGTGATATAAAGAATAGTTTCAGAGGTATTTTATTACCTGAAACAATAACAAGAGAAAATGATCTCCGGGATCTTTTAATACGAATCATGATCTATCAAATACAATAAGAATATGTGCAGTATGAAATTAAACAAATCAGAATTAACCCGGCGCAGGTTTGTAAAGACAGGTCTGGGAGCCGGCTTATATGTTGCTGCCGCCGGATATGGAATTTCCGCATCAGGATGTGCATCTGAAAAGCCTGTCCGTTTAGGCTTTGTTGGTGTTGGCGGCAGGGGAATGGGAATGCTTAAAGTGGCTCTTTCGCTGCAGGGAGTGGAAATAACCGCAGTGTGTGACATTGTTGAGGAAAAAGTTACCAGGGCACAGCGCCTAGTGGAAGCAGCAGGCCAGCCCAAACCTCAGGGTTTTACTGGTCCGGAAGATTATAAGAAACTTGCAGAACTCAATAATCTGGATGCTGTTTATACCGCAACGCCGACGAATCTCCACACTCCGGTCATGCTGGCTGCACTCAGGGCAGGCAAGTATGGCGGTACAGAAATGCCTGCATGTACCGAATATGACCAGGCCTCCGAGCTTGTTGAGACCTCCGAAAAGACCGGCAAACCATGTATGCTTATGGAAAACTATGCCTATATGAGGAATGTTAAAATGATTCTCGTCATGAATCAGTTAGGCCTGTTCGGGGATCTCACTCATTGTGAGTGCGGTTATCAGCATGATGCAAGGTATGCAGGCTTCGGCCCTAACGGAGAGATGCTCTGGCGGGCACTGGGAGGCAAGATCAATAATAATCCGTACCCCACACATGCCATCGGGCCTGTTGCACAATGGCTGAACATTAACCGGGGAAACAGGTTCGAATATCTTGTTTCGATGAGCAGCAGGGCAATCGGACAAAATTATTATGCAGCGAAAAAATTCGGTCCCGATCATCCTGCAGCAAAAATGAAATACGCGGCAGGCGATGTTAATACATCCCTCATTCAAACCAATAATGGTATAACTGTAACACTTTATTACGATACTAAAAACCCCAGACCACCGGATTGGATTTATCGCATCCAGGGGACTAAGGGCATTTATTCGGGAACCCTTAATAAGATATATCTCGAAGATCTTAGTCCTAAGCCACATACATGGGAAGAAACAGACAAGTATCAGGAGAAATATGATCATCCTCTCTGGAAAAAATACGGCCCTGTTGCTCAAAGTTCCGGTCATGGCGGTGGTGACTATTTATGCTTCAGGGATTTTACTGAAGCAATACGAAATGGGACCGATACTCCTATTGATGTTTATGATACAACCACATGGAGCATCATTACCAAGCTTTCCGCGGAATCGGTTGCCAATAAAAGCCGGCCGGTTGATTTTCCTGATTATACACGTGGCAAATGGCAGACACGCAAACCTGAACTAATAAAGGTTTAATGAAATACGCGTTTGGAATATTATTCTTGTTTCTTACAGCATGCTCAAATTCAGAATCCAACTCTTCGGATATGAATACATTATTATTCTCAATACGTCAGGAACGGGATATTTATGATCGAAGTGACTATGGAGAACCACCGCAATTTGCCATATGGCTTGAAGATAAAATAACCGCCTCTGTCCAGACTGTCTTTGTAACATACAGAACAGGAACCGGTGATTTTGTTGGCAAGGTTGAATGTCCTGTATCATTGCCCGCGTGGATAGGTGTATTCAGAAAAGAGACCGGCAGGAATGATCTGCCCACAGTACGTAAACCAGCAGCCAATGCTGTTACCGGTGCTACCCCAAAGGTGCCGGAATTCTCTGTTAAAGCTAAAGTTAAGGCAGGTTCAGAGTGGAATTATTTTGTGGAAGTGAATGTTTCCGGGGATTATAATGAAGTGTTCCCTTCCATAAAATATTATGGCGATCTGGACACTCAGGGCAACGGACAACCTTCAATTATCTATAAGGGGGATATAACGGCAAATCCCGGGACCAGATCCACTCCCAGACTCATCGGCCGGACAGAACAACTATACCTTTCAACTGAAATAAATCCTGACCTTGAAGGGATTAAAAATGCCGGAGATGTCTTCAGTAAAATTGTTGTAACCTGCATTGAAGGAGTTAATGAAAATAAGGGGGAAACAATTAATTAAACATGTAGTGATTATATTGATTAACAAATCTTTAGAGAGAATTAAGTCTTTGCAACATAAGAGAATGAAATAATGAACCCTTTTACTAACCAATAAATTTACTGCCTATGGAAAAACCAAACTGAACCCAACTGGTAAATGCCTTGCTGCTTTTAAGAAATGAAAAAAATTAAGTAGTGATGCATAAATTAATTAAGTTAAAGAGTTTTTAATCCGTAAACAAACAGTTTTAATATGCTATATGCAAAATAAGTTTTATAAGGACAAAATTTACTAAAATCTAACTATTATGTTAAAAAAATGTTCAGCAAAAATCTTCATTAAACTGAAGATCATCTTAGTACTTCTGTCGGTTACAGCATTTAATGTTTTTGGAGAAGGTTCACCAGGAGATATCTCGAATCTCAGAATAAACCACAAAAACAATCTGGCAGGATTAATTCAGCAAGCTAAAGTTACCGGAAAGGTAATTGATGAGAATGGTAATCCGATGCCTGGCGTAAATGTTCAGATTGAAGGTACCACTGTTGGTACTCTTACTGACGCAAATGGCAACTATTCATTAGATAAACCAAGAGATAATGTAGTTCTTATCTTTTCGTTCATCGGGTATACATCCCAGCGTGTTTCAGCTGCCGGAAGAACAGTGCTTGATGTTAATCTGGCCTCGGAAGTAACAGCACTTGAAGAGGTTGTAGTGACCGGTTATTCTGTTCAGAGGAGAAAGGATATTGCCGGTTCGGTTGCCGTTGTACAAGTCGATAATTTAAAAACAGTTGCCTCACGCTCTGTACAACAGGCACTTCAGGGAATGGCCTCCGGGGTTGATATAACCCAGTCAGGTATACCCGGAGCAGCACCTAAGATCTATATCCGTGGAGTGACAAGTTTTGGGAATACAGATCCGCTGATAATTGTGGATGGAATAGAACAAAACCTGAACAATATAAGTTCTGTAGATATTGAATCGATACAGGTGCTTAAAGACGCAGGTGCAGCTTCTATTTATGGAGTAAGGGGTGCCAATGGAGTTATTCTGGTTACAACTAAAAAAGGGAAAGCCGGTGCTCCCGTCATTTCTTACGAAGGTTCCTACGGATTACAATTTCCACTCCCCGGTAATCCATGGAACATTCTGAATACCAAGGATTATGTTAAGGTTTACCAGACGGCATTTCCGGGTAATCCCAGATTCCTGAACGGGATCCCCGACTATATGTACAGAGGTCCTCAGGGTGCAGGTGTTGCAATGGAAGGAGACCCCGCAGTTGATCCTTCAAAATATTTCTATGAAAGTCCGAACCAGGGAAAAAATTATATTATCCAGAAAGTTGACAAGGAAGGATATGACTGGTTCCATGCATTATTTAAAAGGGCTCCTACTACCGAACATAATATTACCGCAAGCGGAGGAACGAATAAATCCAAATACCTGTTCTCGCTGGGATATCTGCGCCAGCAGGGAACACTGGTGGAAACCAATCTTCAACGATACTCGGCAAGGGTAAATACCGAGTACACGATCGGGAACAATATACGTATAGGAGAAAATGCCAATATTATCCACAGGAATAATGTAGGCTTTTCCGAGAACTCACAATTTGGAGGAATAGTTGAAACTCTCAAACAACAACCCATAGTACCACTTTATGATATCATGGGTAACTGGGGTGGTACATTTGGTGGCCCCGAGCTAGGTGATGGACAGAATCCTGTTGCTGTACAGGTCCGTAATTCCCAGAATGATATTCCTCTTGACTGGTATATAGTAGGTAATGCTTATGCTGAAGCTGATTTCCTTAAAGGTTTTACAGCTAGAAGCAGCCTGGGATACAATATTAATAACTCATTCAGCTCCAATTTCAATACTACCCAGGTTGAAAATGTCCAGGCTAATACTAGTCCGAACACTCTGAGTGTGAGTTCAGGTTACGGAAGCAGAATGACATTTACAAACACAGTAAGATACAAGAATTCTTTCGGCAAACATAATCTGGAGGCAATGGTGGGGTCTGAAGCAATTAAGTATGTCAGCAGAAGTGTCAACGGGAGCAGAGAGACATTCTTCTCGGAAGATCCAAATTATCTTGTTCTGGGCGGCGGAACTGCAGCAACAAATAACAGCAGTTCAATTTATATGGAAAGCCTTTTTTCTATATTCAGCAGAGTGGATTACAATTTTGGTAACAAGTATTATTTTGGAGGCACTTTACGCAGGGATGGATCCTCAAAATTCGGACCTGAATCAAGATATGGTATATTCCCTTCATTTTCACTTGCCTGGAGAATATCCGATGAAATATTCATGCAAAACATATCCTGGCTGAATGATTTTAAACTAAGAGGAAGCCATGGCGTGTTAGGCTCTCAGAACAATGTCAGCTCAACGAATGCATTTAATCTCTATGGTGCCAGTGTGACAGGTAGTTATTACGATATTACCGGAACAGGTACCGGCGAAGTACAGGGTTTTTATGCATCCAGGATAGGTAATCCCAGAACAAGCTGGGAAGAGAATATTGTTACGAATATTGGATTTGATGCTACAATCTTAAATAACAGCCTGGATATTTCATTTGAATGGTATAAAAAATCCATCAGGGGATTGTTATTCAGCGAGCCATTACCTGCGGCAATTAT
>DNOQ01000340.1:0-11815 GCA_003501665.1 Bacteroidales bacterium
CCGGGATTTTATTAATGATCCTGAATGTAGCTGTCTGGATAAACGGACTCTATATCAACAGAGAAAGGGGGATGGACATTATAACAGCAGTGCCGCTTTTTGTTACAGGAGCATTCTTACTCCTGGGATGGTATAAAACTTCACTGATATTCCAACCAACTAAATCACAACGTTGGAAATTCATACTGAGCGTGTTCCTTGTCAATTACCTGGTTTTATATTTAATCTATTTGATTTCCGATATTATATTCTGGGAAGCTATTGACCTTTTAAGTATGCCGGGAATTTTACTGACTATCCTCCTTGGACTTTTTATAACAGGATTTATCTTATCGTGGAAATATGAATTATTTGCAGGTATGTTTTTCATTCTATGGTATCTCCTTGTTCTATTCAGCCAGATGCGTTATGAGGAGATCCTTCACCGAGGACCTTATATACTGCTTGGTATCACTATCCTCCTCCATGGGATCCTTTATTTATATTATGCTCTCAGAATTAAACCATTGGAAAAGCGGTTAATGGCTGATTAACTTTGAAAGCAATTCTTCATTTTTTTCAGACCTTCAATATTCGATATAACAGGTTCATAATCCAATAGTCTGCGGGCTCTGCTTATATCAAACCAGTGAGACCGTGTTAATTCACTCACTATAAAAGGGGTTAGAGTTTCCTGATCATTCATGAATATCCTGTGAAAGACTTCAGCAACATGGGAAATAATAGTTGCAGTCCATACCGGGACTCTCTTTTTTAATGGTTCAAGACCGGATGACTGAAGTATAATATCGAGAAAATCCCATAATAGTACAGGTTCTCCGTTGGTTATGAAATAAGCTTTTCCTGTTGCATCAGGATTGTTAATAATTGCCTGTGCTGCATTTATATGAGCTGTAACAGCATTATCAATATATGTTACGTCAACAAGGTTCCGGCATTTCCCTATTCTGTAAAGTCTGCCATTTGCAGCTTTAGAAATTATTTCCGGGATCAGATGATTGTCACCGGGCCCATATACCAGGTGAGGCCTTAACGAAATTGTACTCAGGGTGGGGGAATTGGCCTGCAATATCATCTGCTCTGCAATTGCCTTGGTTGCAGTATAATATGATAGCGGGCGGGAAGGAATTGGAAGTGATTCATCGGCCCCTCCAATGTTTTTCCCGTTAAAAACAACGCTTGCCGAGCTGGTATAAATCAGGTATTTTATCCTATTCATTTTACAAGCCTGAATTATGTTCGCGGTACCTGTTACATTTGTCCTGTAATAATCCCTGTAATGACCAGCAGTTCCCGCTCTTGCAGCAACGTGAAATATGATATCCTTATGTTCACATGCCCTTAAAACTGAATCAGAATCCGATATATCACCCTTCTTAACATCAATTCCTTTTTCTCTCAAATAGGGATAATCATTCCTTGAGAAGCTTGTAACACTGAATCCTTGTCTGATGAGTTCATATCCAAGGGCAGATCCGATAAATCCGCCACCACCGGTGATAAATGCTTTCATCTGATTTTCTTTGCAGCCCACAGAGCAAGTTTTTCGCGAAAGATCTTGGCATTATGTCTCGGATCAACCGGAAAATCCTTTTTGAAAAGTAAATCTGATATTCCTTTTGTAATCGGGGCAGACTTTCCAAGTTCCAGTAATACCGGAATCAGCTTTTCTGTCGGATGAAATCCGTGTTTTAGCTGGATACAGATAACAGGTTTTTTTAATTCTGATTTTTCAGTTGGCACCCCGACAAGTGCGGAACGGGCTACTGAAGTGTGACGATTAAATACAGCCTCGCATGGTATTGTAAACAGTGTACCTGCTGATGTTATAACAATGTGCGATTTCCGTCCATAGAACCATAGCTTCCCATCTGAATCTATCTTTCCCAGGTCTCCCATCCGGTACCAGGACTCTTTTGTTAAATGATCAGGGATTCTGGAGAGCATGTTTGCTTCATATTGTCTGAAATAGCCGGTCGAGACCCACGGACCTTTCACAACGATTTCTCCCACTTCATCCACAGGTATTATTCTGGTATTATCCCATGATGTTATTTGTTTATCGGTGATCTCAATGATTTTAACATCCAGTGGTTCAACGGGATTTCCTATGCATATCCCGCTTTCATTTTCAGCTTGATGTGAATAGATCCGTAGTAGTTCAGAAGCAGTGATATCAGTAACAGGCAATGCTTCAGTTGAACCATAAGGAGTATGTATTTCTGCATTTTTGGAAATCAGCTTTCTGAACGATTCCAGAACGTCCCTTTGGACAGGAGCTCCGGCAGAAATAATATTCCTGAGAGAAGGTAGTTTTATTCCCTTTTTTGATCCATATTCAGCCAGCTTCTTTAAAACCATGGGAGAACCGAACATCTGTGTGCACTTAAAATCAAGGATGTTCTTAATGACTTTCCCCGGATCCAGACTTGCCGGATGCAGCATATCCAAGTCGGCAAGGACTGATGAATTGCCGTGGCAGATGGCAAACAAGCCAAGAAGGGGGAAAGTACAAAGGTCTGTTTCATCAGGTCCGATATTGAATTGCGATCTTGTTATCTCAATCTGGTTTTTAAGCATTCCTGAAGTATAAATTACACCTTTGGCCGGACCTGTACTTCCACTCGTAAAAAATATGGCAGCCATGTCACTTGGATCACCCGGATGTATCGGATATTGACCGGGATCATAATAAAACGGAGTTATAAGTTTCTTAGCTCCCGGTATTGAAACTGATCCGGTTGTAAATTTAATCTTCACTGTTTTAAAGACACGAGGATATGCAATCCTCAGCAAATGGGACCTGGGAGTTCCGATAAACGCCCCGGGTTCGAGGTCAGCCAGGACTGATGACATTGCCTTAATTCCCATTCCGGGGTCTATCATTACCGGAACCGCACCTATTCTTATAAGAGCAAATATCAGTATGAAAAAATCTGTTCCGGCAGGGAGTAAAACCAAAGTTCTTGTACCCATGACAATACCTGAGTTATTAAGCCTGAAGGATAACCGATCGACTTCTTTCTCCATCTCCCGGTAAGTAACCATTACGGGATAGAGAAGTGCCGGTTTATCGGGGTGCTTTTCAGCATTAATGGTAAGATATTCTGAAATATTTAAAACCCCTGAGTAATCTGTACTTTTATCATTCATACTCATCTTGGTTCAGTTTTTATAAAGCGCAAGAGATACATTTATTCCCGAGCCAATTGTGAGAAAAATAATGTTCTCTGAACTCCGGAACCGGTTATCATCCCATACTTTCTTTAAAGCGAATAGCGGTCCGGCTGTATGATAAATCATTTCCCCGGTTTTTTCCAGTTCAATAAAATTACCATTAAGACCCAGCCTTTTCTTCAACATTCCGGTAAATCCAATCGGACTTTGAGACGATATAATAAGATCTATCTCATCGAGGTCTATTCCGGATTCATCAAGGAAATTAAAAAATGATTCCACAGAACAATTGACGCATAGATCCAGGTAAGACTCTTTTTGTTTGATATTCAAAATATTCCTGCCTTTCCGGAACCATTTTGGATCATGAAAAAATGTACAGCTCACAAACTCTTCGCTGTATTCGGGAAATATGTAAGTTCTGAATAATGAAAAACCAGTGGAATTTTCGGATTTTTCAAGTATTAAAGCTGCAGCCGCCGGATGAATATTGAAATTTTCCGATAATCCGTGAAAAGGTTCAGAATCGCCGGTAACTAACATTCCATATGTAATTTCACCATCACTTATTGCGCTGTGAATTATTTCTATTCCTGTAAGGAAGCCGCATCCTCCATTATTTATATCAAATGAAAAAGTGCTTTCGGATTTGTCAGAATCATTATTAACAGGTTTACAAGCAGATATTTTCTTTTGTATCAGAGCTGCAATCGACGGCTCCCCGGTATTTTTATGACGATATATCCCCGTATTTACGAGAAGACCTATAGTGAAGGGATCTATCTGTGCATCACTGAGGCATTGAATTGCAGCCCTGGCAGATAAACTGATTGAATTCACATGATGAAATCCTATCCTGGGTCTTGCCACTGAGACCATTTTAATTAGTGCTCCCATACCTGTATACTATTTCATTCATTTTAAAAATTACCACACCTATGATCAGCCCTGATGCAAAACAAAGCAGCATCACAATATCATTTTCACTGAATTGCCTCTCATTCAGGTATTTGTAGAGTGCCAGGAAATGTGTGGTTGACGCGGTATTTCCTGTTTCTTTAAGAGTTATTACTATCTGCCCGGGTTTTTCCCCTAAGCACTCAAAATAATGATTTGCCCCGGAAATAATTGAACTGCGTGATGTCTGATGCGGAATGAGCCATTTAATATCTTTTAAAGACAAACGGCATTTTCTGAGAGCTTCTTTGACAATGGGGACAGACTCTTTAACTGCAGCCTGATGTATTTTTCTTGCTTTTGTCCTCATTTTTCCCCCGGGTGCATTCCGGTTCTGCCTGCCGGTACACAGATCGCTGTATTGGCTTAAAGTGGTAAAACCTGAAACGATCAGTCCGTTTTTTTCATCTGCAGTCCTCTCTAATATCGCTGCGGTACCATAATCACCCAATGTAAGGGATGATAATTCTGAACTTAATGTTGTCCTTATGTTTTTTATTGCATGATCGCATAAATTCGAGATATACTCTCCGCTCACGATCATACATGTTTTTATTATCCCCTGTCTGATAAACTTATCAGCTATATATACACCTGTCAGCATTCCGGCACAGGCATTTGAAATGTCGAATGTTATTGCTCTCCGAGCACCTATTCTATTCCTGATTAATGATGAGAAAGAGGGTTCATAAAGATGTGATAATCCACCTTTGTATTTTGTGATCGAACAATTAATTATCATATCCAGTTCGTCAGCCCTGTATTTTGAATACGAAAGACAATTTCTTGCAGCATCTTCTGCAAGTGAGAAAGAATCCTCTCCGGCTGAGCAAATTTTCCTTTCACTAATTCCTGTCAGAAGACTCAATTTTCTGATACAGGGTATCTTAAATTTCCCTGTTAAATCAGAAGTGCTTAATCTCCTGCCGGGGGATTTAACTCCAATACTTTCAATCTGACAATTCCATCCCATTGATATCGAAAGTTTAGATTATGGTTCTGTTCCGCACCTGTTATGAAATCCGATAATGATTTCTGAAAGTTCTTTATATCTGTCTTCCTGGATAAAGTGGCCGGCATCAAATCTCATATGATTCTCACCGGGAGCTCCGGGGATCCTGCTTTGCATGTATTCATCTCCACCCCTCGTTACCGGATCATTATTGCTGAAAAGAGTTAAAAACGGTTTCTCCCATTTCCCGAGGGATTCCCATAATGTTTTATTAATTAACGATTCAGGATCTTGTTCAAATATGGGCACTCTGGAGGGTAGTGCACGAATAGCAGCTTTGTATCCGGATGATGGAAATGGAGCATTGTAAGCCCTTTTTTCTGCCCTGTCCAGTTTTCTTATAGTGCCGGATTGAATAATAAGACCAACCGGAATATACGGACTGTACCATGAAAAAAATTTCCATAATTTAAATGCAGGATTGATTTTATGTTCACCTGTCGGCAACATTCCGTTACTGACTATTATGCCGGTAAAAAGATCCGGATGCTGAGCTGCAATCCGCAACCCGATCAATGATCCCCAGTCGTGGCAGAACAGAGTAATTTTTTCCAGTTTAAGATTGAAGATAAAACCTGAAATCCATTCAACATGTGAGTGATAGGTATGGGACTCTGTTCCGACGGGTTTGTCAGATCTCCCGAAGCCGATCAGATCAGGAGCAATAACACGGATACCGGTTTTCGATATTATTCTGATGAGGTGACGGTATAAATATGACCATGCAGGAACTCCGTGAAGCAATAAAACCGGCCGTTTATAAGGGGGACCTTCATCAAGATAATGCATTTGTAGACCATTAATTGTGATAAAATGAGATTGAAACGGGTAATCTTTCAAAGCGGTAAAACGGAATTCCGGGGTTCTGAATATTTTTCCTGTTTGCATGGATCTTAAATAGCAGTAACTGTAAAAACACTTTATAGTCCTACATAAGAGAATTAATTTTCTGCTTTAGTAAAAATAGCACCGCTCATAGGAAAATATCTATTGCCTTCGGTGTAACGAAGTTCCCCATCAATTGTCCCGTTAGTTATGGGACCTAACCAAAGTTCAACCTCTTTATAATTCAGCGGGTCATTTTCGAAGATCTTTCCGATCTTACCACACACGATGGTAAATGAAATCCCTGACATTTTTGTGGGGAGGAGCCAGTTTAACTTTATTTCCCCGTTCCCGAATTTTGCAGATCCGACAGAACCCTCAACCGTATAGTCTTCCTTAACTCTAAATTTGATGTCTGCCGAGTCGGACATAAATCTCCAGTTACCATCGGGTTTTGCACGTACAGTGATCATATGCTTCTGAGACGTCCAAAGTCCAATGAGCTCCGGAGGAATATTTTTTTGCCCGCATGAATGGAGAAAAAGAGCCAGCAGAAATAAAATGCCGGCATGAAGTCTTTTAAAATTACAATTTTTCATTATATAATATTGATTTTAATGGTATGATAAGAAGTGAATTTTTATAGTGATTAAAATTTATCTATAAAGCAATAATCGCCTGAAATAAAATTACATCTCCTTCCGCCTGATATTTTGTAATACTTTCGTAAATTAGTTGTAAAGTATTTTACAAGGATTTTGCATACATAATTATTAATCCTTATCCAATTTTGCATCAGGAAGAAAAAATACTCCTCAGCCTTCTTAAAAAGGAGATAGTTACAACTATGATGCGATCCTATCCTAGTATTGATCCTGAGATAGCAAAATGGAAGGGACAGGAGATAACTGATTTTCAGGAAGATTTACGTGTCAGGGTAAACGGGCAACTAAGTGAAAAATGGTTCTATAACCATATGAAGTCTGCCGGTGAATCGTTGCCCAGGATTGATGTACTGAATTTATTGAGTCAGTATGCCGGTTACAGCAACTGGAAGGACTTCAGGCATAAAAAGATGGGCATGCGGCCTGTGCCGGAAAGGCAAGGAAAGCCTGTACCCCTGCTGATCCGGATCGTTCTGTTATTGATTTCTGTTATGACTTTGTTATTCATTATAATGAGGATGATTAATACTCAGAATTACCGGTTTAGTTTTATTGATACGGATACAGGAGAACATATCTTTGATAATAATCTTCGTGTTGAGATGCTTATGGAAAATGAATCTCCGGTCGCATATCTGTCCGATGAAAAAGGAAATATAAATATAAGGACTAATAAAAGCCATGTAAGCATGGTTGTAAAAGCACCTTATTATATAACAGATACAATTACAAGAACGCTCAGAAAATTTAATCATGATGAGCAGATCAGTCTGAAAGCTGACTATTATGCCCTTATGATAAGTTATTTTTCTGAGTCTGATGTGAATTCCTGGGAAAAAAGACGGGAACAACTCTCAGGGATATTGAGTGAAGATGCAATTATTTACCAGTTCCCTGATAAAAGTACCGGAAACGGATTGGCTCTTTATAATAAACAGGAATTTATTGATAAGCTTACAATGCCATCTTCAGGGTTGCAAAAAATAGAAATACTTGATTGCCGCTATGTTGATGGCAAAATAAGCATTATTCGTTTCAGAATAAAAGGAGATATGGAATGAGGTGGATGAGGTACATATTGATCCTGAGCATGATTTATCTTGTTTGTACAGCCAGAACATGCAATGAAAATGAAGAAGCTGTTGCCATAAGAGAAGAACGTTTTACCATGAATTTGAAAGACAGCATTAAAGATGTTTTTATGTCCGACACGATAGATGACAAGTTACTGAGAGCCTATGAAGTATCTGCTGTACAAAAACTCAATGATTTTGCCGATTATCTGAGAATTATCTCTGATACAACACTTGATATGAAATTCAGGCAACATGCTGCAGAATTAGTGAAAGGATTGTTTGTTACTGATGAAATAGAATTAAACATCCGGAGCAATATCTGCTATGAATCAGGTCTTAATTCTATGGAACTTTTACTTGCACACAGCCTCTCTGAAGGTATTTCATGCCTGATCAATCCATTGCAGATCACTGTCAGCAAACCATTTGTAAGCGAAAATGATTCTGCTTTCACCGGTAATCTTTCATTTATTAACAGATATGTTCCTCCTGTAAGCAGGGATACATCAGGAACAGAATCCCTCAGGCTCATAATTGACATTTATCTTGTTAAGAGGCTCAGATCTTTTGGAGAAGACCAGCTGGAAGTGTGGGATGTATATCTTGGTGATATAAACTGACTCCGGAAACTTATCGTATAAGTCTACTCCGGAAAGTCTGTTATCCTGAATTTCAGTGTTTTTTACCCCTGACACCCAAGGGAAACACTGAAATTCAGAATGATACAAAAGATCCAATTCTTATCGGAAGGCAGATTCCCGGGGACCCGTGGATAAATTAATTTTTCGGAGTGTTCTCATTTTATTAATATATAAACTTTGTGAACCTTTGTGTAATCCTTTGATTTGTAGTTAAATATTGTCATAAGGCTACTCTCCGGGAAAAATAATTATAAAGAACCGTAGGAAAAAACAAAGTTCTGTTTCTAACCATAAAATGAATTGAAAAGAATTATCAGTATTAACAATTTTAATTTTTATGGTCATGAAAACAAAACTTTTAATCACAGCAGCAGCCTTAATAGTATTTACAGCACTGGCAAGTGCCCAGGATAAGGCAACAGATCAAAAGCAGCAGAACACGCCAAACAGAGGAATCGCATGGGTAGATGCAGATAACGATGGTATTTGTGACAATCTTAATGCCAACAGATCAGCCGGACCCAGAGGGAACAGAACAGGTTACATGAGAGGAGCTGGTCAGGGCCAGGGCCAGGGCCGCAAAATGGGCATGGGACAAAGAGGTATGGGACAGGGAAAAGGATATAACCGCAACTTTGTCGATGCCGATAAAAACGGGATATGCGATTTCCGTGAAACACCGGTAAAAAAATAAGGTGTTCTTTGTAAAAAATATATAAGGTCCATGATATTTAACATGGACCTTATTCATTATTTTTAAGAAAGATTATATGTTTATCAAATGGTAAATTTCATCCATTCTTCATCAATTTACGTATAATTTAGCCAGGATATAAAATAATCACTGATATGAAGCTAAAGAGAAATATAGCTGTGAGCGAATCGGGGTTCCTTTTTGATCCCACGAGCGGAGAATCTTATTCACTCAATGAACAGGGTCTGGAGATACTGAACCTTATGAAAGAAGGTAAATCCACCCCGGAGGTTAACGAATATATGACAGAAACCTATGATATTTCTTCAGATGAATTTGAGAAATATTATCTCGATTTCATGGGTTTGCTGAGACAATTCAAACTTCTTGAGGATGAACGGTAAAAGGAAACTGACCATTGCAGTCACCGGCCTCAACAATACGGATAATCCGGGCCCGGGGATCCCTGTTATCAGGGCTCTCAGGGAATCACAGGATTTTGATGTAAGGATAATCGGAATGGCCTATGAAAATCTTGAGCCTGGTATCTATATGCATGACATGGTGGATAAAACTTACCGGGTACCTTATCCTTCCGAAGGGACCGATATGCTGTTAAACCGGGTGCTTGATATCAGCAAAATTGAGAAAATTGACGTACTGATACCCAATTTCGATGCAGAATTGCTGGCTTTCATGAAATCGAGGAAAAAGCTTGCCGACGCAGGAATTCATACCTTTCTCCCGGAAATTGACCGGTTTGAAGAGAGAAACAAAAATAATCTTCCCGATTTCGGGAAAAAATATGGTTTTAAAGTACCCTCCGGCCAACCGGTTACAAACCCGGAAGAGTTAAAGGAAATAAAAGAGGATTTTGATTACCCGGTAGTGCTGAAGGGAAAATTCTATGATGCATATATCGCCAATAATGATGATCAGGCAGCAATGTATTTTCATAAGATCTCTGCAAAATGGGGATTACCCGTTATCATTCAGGAATATATCAGGGGAACTGAAGTTAACGTTGTGGCACTCGGAGATGGTAATGGCAATACAGTCGGTGCTGTTCCGATGCGAAAACTTTACATAACCGATAAAGGGAAAGCCTGGGCCGGAATAACTCTTGACGACGAAAGGATGCTGGAACTGACACACAGGCTGATAGGGGCTACAAAATGGAGAGGCGGAATGGAACTGGAACTTATCCGGTCGGATGATGATGAATTTTACCTTATCGAAATAAATCCACGCATACCGGCATGGGTCTATCTGGCAGTAGGAGCAGGACAGAATCTGCCTGAAGCACTGGTAAAACTTGCACTGGGGATGGAGGTCAGTCCATTCACCGAATATAAGAAAGGGATCATCTTCGTCAGATATTCTTTCGACCTTATTACCGATATAAATGAATTTGAAAAATTATCAATATCAGGAATATTATAAAATATTATTTCAATGAAGAAGCCATTTGAAAGACCATTAATAAAAAAGATAAGGGCGGGTATGCCCTCCAAATTCGGGATGAGTGTCCAGAACGATCCGATAACGCATATCGAAAATACGGCAGTTGCAGATTTTGTGAAACAATTCGGATCACCTGTCTTTGTCATCTCCGAAAAGAGTGTCCGCGAAACCTTCAGGGAAGCAAAAAGGGCATTTGAAACCCGATACCCGAGAGTACAGTTCGCATGGTCATATAAAACAAATTACCTTGATGCCGTATGCAAAATATATCATCAGGAAGGATCATGGGCCGAAGTGGTATCAGGTTTTGAATATGAAAAAGCCATAAGAAACAAAGTGACTGGTTCTCAGATCATCTTTAATGGTCCGGGAAAATCAGTCGAAGAGATCACCACAGCCATTGATAATGATTCATTCATCCATATTGACCATTTCGATGAACTTTATACAATTATCGATATTACAAGAAAATCAGGCAAAAAGGCAAAGGTTGCAATCCGTGTAAATATGGATACCGGCATCTATCCGATGTGGGACAGGTTCGGTTTTAATTATGAAAATGGAGAAGCCTGGGATGCCATTAACAGGATAATGATGGACAGTAATCTTGACCTTGCCGGACTGCATACTCATATAGGGACCTATATCCTCTCAACCGATGCTTACAGAATTGCCATGTCGAAACTTGCCGATCTGGCATACCGAACCGATAAAAAATACAATAAACCGGTAAGATATATTGATATAGGCGGAGGATTTGCTTCCAGGAATACTCTCAAGGGTGCTTATTACCAGGGACGCGATGTGGTTCCCGGATTTGATGAATATGCCGAAGCCATCACTTCAGCACTTATCAATTCGGAAATAAATCCGGCAAAATTACCAATGCTTATCCTTGAGACCGGAAGAGCACTTATTGATGAAGCAGGTTATCTGATTGGTACGGTTCTAGCCAATAAACGCCTTGCAGACGGCCGGAGATCAACAATATCCGACACCGGTGTGAATATGCTCTTTACATCTTTCTGGTACGATCATGAACTTCATCCTGCAAGACCGACATCCGATCATCTTGAGGAGACAACAATCTACGGTCCTCTTTGCATGAATATCGATGTTATAAGAAATGCCATCGCTTTTCCTCTTTTAAAGAAGGGAGATAATTTTATCATCAAACGGGTAGGAGCCTATAATATGACCCAGTGGATGCAATTCATAACTTACCGGCCTAAAATAGTTCTTATTGATACCAAAAATAAGCTTCATATAATACGTGAATCGGAAAACCTGCAGTCAGTGACAGG